>JAAOZY010000311.1 GCA_012274205.1 Betaproteobacteria bacterium | reverse complement strand
GCTTTTCGTCATCGAATTTTTCGCCGGCGCGCGCCGTGACGAGCTTGCGCACCACAACTGCGAGCATCCCGGACTTCTCGGCCATCGCCTTGATCGCGTCGTTGAATTGTTCCGATGCCTGCCCGAGCTTGTTGTAGAGCCCCACCGCGTCCTCCACGGCATCCTTAATCGGCTGCATCTTGATGGCGGCCTCCTGGCCTTCCGGACCCTTACGACCGCGGACGTTGCTGGTCGTCGTGGTTCTCTCTTGCGCTGCTGTGCTCATGATTTTTCTCCGGTCGTTAGAAAGGTGTTGCCGCTAATTCCGGCTTCGCAGCCGGCAACTCATCGAGCAATGACGCCTGTTGCGGCAGCATCGGCTCGATCTCAATTTCGGCGCGCGGGTTCACGCGATCAATGAAATGAAAAACGTGCTTCTCGCGGACCTGGCGATCGTTTTCATAGACGCCCTTGGACGCCAGCACACGCTCGCTTTCGCCATAGGCATAGTTGCCTTCGCCGACCTTGATGAGCCTGCCCTTGAGCCGCTTGTATTTCGCCGCGAGAAGGTCGAGCAGCAACGCCTCATCGAGATCGGGACGCTCGCTCGCATAAAAGAGTCGCGCGGTCACGCGCAGCGGGCCGGTCAGCATTTGGCGTGCAGCCGGCGGGATCTGCAACGATGCTGCTTTTTCGTACTCGCGCGCCTTTTCCGATTTGATCAGGGCGGGCTTGCCGTTCGGGAACGTCACCAGCTCGCGCGAGTTTTTCATGCTCGCGACTTCACCCAGGATCGTGAATTCAATTTTCACGCGTTGCGGTCCTTGGCGTGCTTGCGCTGCTCGTCGACTCGTTTTTTCATGATCCGGTCGAACACCGGATCGCGCGCGTTCGGATCGAACCCAGGAATCCACTTCGCGGCGATGTGGTCGCAAACCTTCCACCAAGGGTGCTTGTTGCCATCGATGAGCAGGTGCACGGTCGGCGAACCGGGCCCGGCCGTGTAGACGATTGCGATCGTGTTGTTCATCCGGTGGCCTGCTTGCCTTCTATTTTTTCGCGTTCCTCGGCCTCGGCAATCAGGTTGGCAAAGACGTTGCCGGTGGCAGCGGTTTGGTCGGCTTGGCGAGCCTGGGTTTCGGTGCCGTGGTGACCGGTTGCCCATTCCGTGCGCAGTGCTTCGGCGTCGCGCAGCAACAGGTTGACCGGATGCTTGGCCGAGACGTAGAGCCCGCGGTTGCTGCCGAGATAGAACGCCGCGACGCCAGGTGATTCCTGCGCCCCGATCCGTTTGACGAATTGGACGACCTGACTGTTGACCGTGGCATTGCGCACCGGCGCTGCGTGCAATCTGCGCTGGTATGCCGCGCGGTAGGCGTCCCCTGTTTCTGCTGTTGCCGATTCTGGCTTTGCCTTGCCATCGCCGCGCTCTGGCCTTTCGGCCGCCGGTGCCGCGGAAGCGGCGGCGGAAGGGTTTTGAGGGGGCGCGGGGGAAACCTCCCCCGCTAAGTCCCTGTCCCTTCCCTGTCCCTTCCCTTCACTGTCCCTTAACTGTCCCTTTACTGTCCCTTGGACTACGTTACGGTCGACGTGACGTTTATCCTTAGGAGAATCGTTACGGTTGACGTTACGGTCAACGTCACGGTCGCCACCGCTCTCATCGTGACGTTTGCGCCTTGCTTCGGTCGCTAGACGTGTCCGGTCACGTTGCGATTGTTTTTTCGCCCACGATTCCAGTGCTTTCTCTGTCACAATTTCGTGGTAGAGCCGTCCGTCAGCACATTCGATGAAGCCTCGCAGCGCCTGCCCCTTCACCTTGCTCCACCTGGGCCCGGCGCCGGAATGTCGAGCAAGCCACCGATCATCGTTCGGGATCGACGCGGCCGGCACTTGATGCCAAGCTGCGCACCACAGCAGAACCGCGGCCTTGAATTCCTCGCCGGTTGCTACCGTCGAAAGATCGCTGTCTCGGAGCCTCAGAACGTCAAGAGGCATGAACACGAAGTCGCGCAGATCGACGTCCGATGAAACGAGCGGCGCGGGTTTCTGATCGTTCATGCGCCTGCCTTTGCCTCGATTCTTTTGACCGCGGTGAGCAGTGCAGCAATGTCCGGCGGCGGCTCTTGCGGGTGGGGCAACAAGGTCGCGACGTGCTGCCAGGTCAATCTACCCATGCGCACCGCCTCGAGCAGCACCGATTCGCGCCCGGCCGGATCATGGCCCAGGCTCGGCCTCCATCTGACCGGCGTGCCCGCGTCGCGCGCAGCCTGGACGAGCTTGCGGTACGTCTCGACGAAAGCCATGCGCGCCGCGATCGCGTCGCCCTCGGTGAGCAGCGGCGCCGCGATGCCCCAGGCTTGCGCCATTTCGTCGCTCCAGACGACCGATTGCACTTCGTTTTTCGGCGCGCTGGCCCACGCCTCCTCCGCACCTGGTCGTCCATCGTTCAGGCGCGAGATAACCGCTTCGATTGTCAATCCGCGGGGCCGCAATTCGCGCCGGCAGCGCGTGAGTGCACCTAGAACCTGGGGCTCAGAATAGCGCGCGAGATCCAGCGCCATGACGCGCGCCGCAGCGTCCGAAAGCTGCGTGCCGGTCAGCTCCGCCGTGACGGCGATCGCCTGCAGGAGCTGCTTGCTCGGACTCATGGCGCACCATCGCCTTATCGGGGAAGCACAACGAGCGAGCGCAATCGCTTCAATTCGATCGCGCACGCCTTATTCCAGCACCGCATATATGCGTTGTGACACAGCCGGCACAGGCGTTGACCTTCGCGGTCGTGGGACGCACCGCCGGAGCTACACCTTGGCGATGTTCCACGACGACCAATCACGTCGCAGCTTTCGCTTGCGGCTGTATCGCGACGTCACCCCATAATTCGGGCCTCAATTCCTGGCGCGTGACCTGCCCTTCGGTCGCGCGCTCGACCGCAGCGCAGTATTTCGGCGGCACGCGCTTGCGCGCTACCCAATTCGAAACAACTTGCGGGGAGTTGACGCCGATCTTTTTGGCTAGCGCCGACGTGCCACCGGCAAGTTCGATCGCTTTTTCGATTGGGCTCATGGCGCATAATTAAACGCCCCGTTTTATTTTTTGTCAAATATTTTGTTTATTCGCCGCCCCGTTTGTGTTATACACTTTGTTTAGTGCGTTAATAAAACGGAGGAAAACGGACGTGGCCAAAAGAAAGCGGGCGGTGCATCAAAGCGCGATGCCGCTGTTGAACTGCATCAATAGCGGCAGGCTCACGCGCGCCGAGGTGGCTAAGAAATTAAATTTGGATGTGCAGAACGTGACGAACTGGCTCGCGCGCGGCATCCCGGCGAAGCAATTGCCAGACGTGGCCGCACTGTGCGAGCTATCGACAGACGAGTATCGGGCGCAGGCCGGGCTTGGAGTTAAGGTTAAGACCCGGCCCAATCGACCCGAGGACGTGATGGCAGCGCACGGATACCATGCGCTCCCCACATTCCTGCAGCAATATATCCTGCGCAAGATCGAACGCCTGCTGCACACCTACAACGCGGTTCCGATTGGGATGCGAAAGAAGCTCTCGCCACCCAAAAATCCGGACCAATATCGCCAATGGGAATCGGAGATCGAGTCGGTGTTGCTCAGGCAGGCGGTGTTCAAAAACGGCGAACCGCAAAACCAAGCCTCATAGGGGCGCCACCTCTTTTGACCCGCACACGTCCACGACGCGGTGCGCATCGCGCAGACATTCGGCGAACATACTTTTCCAGCCCTCGCCCGCTGCGCGGTAGTCGAAAATCAATTGCACTTCTTCTGCGGAAAACATCACCGCGAGCGCGCCGCTCGAATTGTCAGTAAGCCCGAGCAGAT
>JAAOZY010000052.1 GCA_012274205.1 Betaproteobacteria bacterium | reverse complement strand
GGAACGAGCGCGTGAACCGCGAGCCCGGCAACGACCTGATATCCATGCTGGCCCACGGCGAGGCGACGCGCAACATGTCACCGACCGAATACCTGGGCAACGTCATTCTGCTGATCGTGGGCGGCAACGACACCACGCGCAATTCGATCTCCGGCGGGGTGCTCGCCCTGAACGAAAATCCGGGCGAATATCAGAAGCTGCGCGACAACCCCGGCTTGATTCCCAACATGGTGTCGGAGATCGTCCGCTGGCAGACGCCGCTCGCGCACATGCGCCGCACGGCGAAAGTGGACACGGTGCTGCGCGGCAAGACCATCAAGGCGGGCGACAAGGTTGTCATGTGGTACGCCTCGGGCAATCGCGACGACGAGGCGATAGCACGCGCCAATGAATTCCTGATCGACCGCCCCAATGCGCGCCAGCACCTGAGCTTCGGCTTTGGCATCCACCGCTGCATGGGCAACCGCCTGGCCGAGATGCAGCTGCGCATCGTGTGGGAGGAAATCATGCGCCGCTTCCGCATGATCGAGGTGGTGGGCGAGCCGAAACGCATCTACTCCAGCTTCGTCAAAGGCTATTCCGAGTTGCCGGTGGTGGTGCATCCGCGGTGAAGACTGGCGGAAGGTGTGGGATTCGAACCCACGAGGAGCTTGCGCCCCTGCCGGTTTTCAAGACCGGTGCCTTCAACCGCTCGGCCAACCTTCCTTTGCCTTGACTGTGCCTGCCGGTTCTTGCCTGTGCAGGTGTCGAACCGCGGGTAATGCGCAGCGGCATGCATTTTAGCATCGGCTGCAGCCGCGCCGATGCGCGGCAGCGCGCTGAATCGGATCGGCGCCGCATCGCGGCAAGCGGTTCAGAACGAAGGCGCGCCGGCCGCAGCGGGCGTTGCGCCCGGCCCTGCGCCAGCCGACCTATCCTGCACGGCGGCGCCGCGGGCAGACGGCGGTGGGCTTGCGTCGACCTGCGGCATGTCCGCGGCGGCGCTGCCCGCCGCATTCGGCGCCGACGGCGCGCACACACCCTCGGCGCCGGGCACGCCGGCGCACGCCGGTGACTGCGCTTTCAGCTGCAAATACGCCTGCACTGATATGCCCAGGCGTCTTGCCTCGGCCGCATCCGCCTCGTCTTCTGCCGCGGGACTCATGCCCTGCAGGTAGAATCTTTTCAGTTCCGCCGCGCTCAGCATGCTCACCGATTCCGGCGGCACCGCCATGACCGCCTCGTACAGCGACGGCGGATAGTCGAGATCCTCGATGAACTGCTGCAGGCGTTTTTGCAGCTGGCGGTAATACGCGCGGCGGTCCGGAACCTTGCGCGTGGACGAAAAATACGGCCGGTGAATGCCGATGCGCCCAGCGACCGTCCGCCGGTCTCCCCCCATGAACGCGAACACGCAGGAGCTCAGGCATTGCTCGCCGCGCGCGACCACGGTGGATATGCGCAGCTTGCGCAGCAGGCGGCCCAGCTCCATTGCCGCGTCGACCTCGCCGCCGCTGCCGGCGAGCGACACGCTGTTGCCGGCGAGCTTCTGCCTGCCGCGCTTGATCAGGCTTTCCATCACCTTTGCACCGTACACGTCGCGCTGCGTGATCTCGCCCTGCAGATAGACTTGCACCTCATCGACGGAAACCTGCTGGCCGTCGGGCAGCATCCGCGGATAGACGGTGTCGCCGGGATTGGCGTAGTCGCGCGGTTCCGACCAGCGCTGCTGACCGTCCTGCTGCTCGGCAATGCGAAACAACAGCTCGGCACGGACATCGAAGCATTGGAGCGCGAGGATGAGGAGCAGTGCCGACGTCGAGGCAGCGCTCGCAGCCAGGCGCATGCCGCGACTTTCCCCCACGCGTCGGTTTGCCTTGCGCAATGCCACGATCCTTCCCCTTTTCCCGGCCGGCACAGCCGCAGTGGCGCCGTATCCGAATATGTTGCTCGCATCGGGCAGGCGCCGCAAGCGCGCTCTACTTGATCTGCGCGTGTCGCGGCAGGCCTTGAAATCTGCCCATTCGGCCCGAAATATCCTTTTTGACATAGGTATTTGCGGCCACCAAGGGCTATACTACGGCAGTTGCAACTTTCTGGCCTTTGACTTAGTCTAACAGCCAGTAACGAATTACAGCGGAGGTACACGATGCAACCTGATTTGAGAACTGTTCAGACCGGCCGCCCCGCGGCAAGCGGGGATTTTGCCCTGCAGCAGAACAAGGTGTTGCGCAACACCTATATGCTGCTCGCGCTGAGCCTGATTCCGACCGCCATCGGCGCCGCCATAGGCACCAACATCGACATGAGCTTCATCCGCACCAGCCCAGGGCTGTCCCTGATCGGCATTCTGGTGCTGTTCTACGGCTGGATCTATGCGATCGAGCGCAACAAGGAAAGCTCGCTCGGCGTGGTGCTGCTGCTGGGCTTCACCCTGTTTCTCGGGCTGCTGCTCGGACCGCTGCTGCACCGTACGCTCGGATTCAGCAACGGCACCGAACTGGTGATGATGGCTGCGGGCGGCACCGCCGCGGTGTTCTTCGTCATGGCGGGCGTCGCCTCGAGCACCAAGCGCAACTTCAGCGGCCTCACCAACTTCCTCGCGGTGGGCTCGGTGGTGCTCATGCTGGGCGTCGTGGCCAGCCTGTTCGTGCACAGCCCGGTGTTCTACCTGGTGGTACTCGGCGCGTTCGTGCTGTTTTCCTCGCTCATGATCATGTGGCAGGTGAATCGCATCGTGCAGGGCGGCGAGACCAATTACATCTCGGCCACGCTCACGCTGTACATCTCCATCTACAACCTGTTCTCGGCGCTGCTGCAGCTGCTGGGCATGGGCGGTCGCGACTAGACCGGAAGCATCCCAAAGCAAAGGGCGGCTGCGGCCGCCCTTTGCTTTGCGGACAGCCCGCGCGTGAAGCTGGCGCGGGCTGTTCTGGCGCTCGTGCCCCGCGATGCGCCGCCTACCGATTGCTACTCGCGCATGCACCCTGAATTACCCGGTGCCAGCTACTTCTCGAACAGCGCGATCGACTCCACGTGCGAGGTGTGCGGGAACATGTTGATCACGCCGGCTGCGGCCAGGCGGTAAGCTTTGGCGTGGACCAGCACGCCGGCATCGCGCGCCAGCGTCGCCGGATCGCAGGATACGTAGACGATGCGCCGCGGGCCATCCTCGCCCAGCGCCTTCACCACTTCCACCGCGCCGTCGCGCGGCGGGTCGATGAGCAGCTTGTCGTAGCCGCCGGCGCCGAAGGCGGCGCAATTTGCCGCCTCGAACAGGTTGGCCGCTTGAAACTGCGCGCGCGCGGCCAGCCCGTTGGCGCGCGCGTTTTCCCCGGCGCGCCGCACCAGTTCCACATTGCCTTCGACGCCCAGCACCTGCGCCCCGCGGCTGGCGATCGGCAGGCTGAAGTTGCCCAGGCCGCAGAACAGGTCGGCGATGCGCTCCCCCGGGCGCGGATCGAGCAGCGCCATCGCCTGCTGCACCAGGATGCGGTTGACCGCATGATTGACCTGGGTGAAGTCGGTCGGGCGGAAATGCATCCGCACCCCGAATTCGGGCAAGGAATAGTACAGCGGCGGCGCGTCCACCGGATGCAAGGGCGCGGCCGTGTCCGGACCCGCACTTTGCAGCCAGATCTGGATGCCGTGCCGGTCGGCGAAGGCGCGCAGCGCTTGTTCGTCAGCCGCATTGATTGGATCGAGGATGCGCAGCACCAGCACCGTGACCGCTTCACCCACGGCGAGTTCGATCTGCGGCAGGCGCGCCGGATTGGACAATCCGGCGATCAACCCGCGCAGCGGCAGCAGCAAGTCCGATATGTGCCGCGGCAGCACCTCGCAGCTGTCCATGACGGCGATGAAGCTGCTTTTGCGCTCGTGAAAGCCAACCAGCACGCCGCCTTTCTTGGGCACCATGCGTACCGACAGCCGCGCACGGTGGCGATAGCCCCAGGATAGTCCGTAGATCGCGCGCAGCAGCACCTCGGGCGCCACCTTGCCGATGTGCCACAGGCTGTCCTCGAGCACGCGCTGTTTCGCCGCGACCTGGGCGCGCAGCTCCAGGTGCTGCATGCTGCAGCCGCCGCAAACGCCGAAGTGGGGGCAGCGCGGTTTCTCGCGTTCGGCGCTGGCTTCGTGGATCGCCGTCGCCGTGGCCTGCTCGAAGCTTGGCTTGCGCCGGTAGGACGTGTAGGAAACCAGCTCGCCCGGCAGGCCGCCCTCGATGAAAATCGCCTTGCCCTCGACGTGGGCAACGCCGCGCCCCTCGCGGTCCAGCGATTCGATCACCGCCGGCATTGTTCTACTTCCAGGCCCCGAGGAATTCGCGCCAATGCGCTTCGGAAGACTTCGCCAAGGTGCTGCGCACGAGTTCGATCTCGCGCGCGTACTGCGCCTGGTCAAAAACGCCGCGCAGCAGCTGGAAGCGCAGGTAGAGCAGATAAGTGTTGGCGGCGTCGGTTTCGCAGTAGCTGCGGATTTCGCGCAGCTTGCCCTCGAGGTAGGCGCCCCACACCTGCGAGCCGTCCATGCCGAGCTTGCCCGGGAAACCGATCAGCTTGGCCATTTCGTCCAGCGGCACGTTGTTGCGCGGCTGGTACAGCGCCAGCAGGTCCATCAGGTCCAGGTGGCGCGCGTGATAGCGGCTGATGTAGTTGTTCCACTTGAAATCGCGCTCCTCGTCGCCCTGATCCCAGTAGCGCGGCGCGGATATGCCATGCACCAGGCTGCGATAGTGCAGCACCGGCAGGTCGAAGCCGCCGCCGTTCCATGACACCAGCTGCGGCGTATATTTTTCGATGCCGTCGAAGAAGCGCCGGATCAGGTCGGCTTCGCTGTCCTCGGGCGTCCCGAGCGACCAGACGCACACACCATCGCCTTCGCGCAGCGCGCAGGCGATGGCGATGACGCGCTGCTGGTGCAGCTGCAGGAAATCATGGTTAGCGGCGGTGCGCCGGCGCTGGAATGCGATCTCGGCCACGTCCTTGTCGGACAGCGCCGGGTCCAGATCGTACAGGCGCCGCAGCCCGTCGCAGTCGGGCGCGGTTTCTATGTCGAAAGCGAGTACCGGCGTCATCAGTCGGGGAATACGCCCGTGGACAGATAGCGGTCGCCGCGGTCGCACACGATGGAGACGATGACGGCGTTCTTCGCTTCGGCCGCGATGCGCAGCGCCACGCACATGGCCCCGCCTGAGGAAATGCCGGCGAATATGCCCTCCTCGCGCGCCATGCGCCGGGTCATCTCCTCCGCATCGGCCTGGCTCACGGGTTCAATTCGGTCCACGCGCGCGGCGTCGTAGATGCGCGGCAGGTAGGCCTGCGGCCACTTGCGTATGCCCGGAATCTGCGAGCCCTCGGTGGGCTCGCAGCCGACGATCTGGATGTTCGGGTTCTGCTCCTTGAGGAAGCGCGACACGCCCATGATGGTGCCGGTGGTGCCCATGCTGGAAACGAAGTGGGTGACCTTGCCCCCGGTGTCGCGCCAGATTTCCGGCCCCGTGCTCTCGAAATGCGCGAGCGGGTTGTCCGGATTGGCAAACTGGTCGAGGATCACGCCCCTGCCCTCGTCGCGCATTTTTTCGGCGAGGTCGCGCGCCCCTTCCATGCCGCCCGCTCGGGGCGTGAGCACAATTTCGGCGCCGAAGGCGCGCATCGTCTGGCGCCGCTCCACCGACAGGTGCTCGGGCATGACCAGCACCATGCGATAGCCGCGCATCGCCGCCGCCATCGCCAGTGCGATGCCGGTGTTGCCGCTGGTCGCCTCGATCAGGGTGTCGCCCGGCTTGATCGCGCCGCGCTGCTCGGCGCGCACCACCATGGACAAGGCCGGCCGGTCCTTGACCGAGCCCGCGGGGTTATTGCCCTCGAGCTTCGCAAGAACAATGTTCCCGCTGCGCTCGCTGGCGGCGCCGGGGATGCGTTTCAGGCGCACCAGCGGCGTATTGCCGACGGTTTGCTCGACGCTGGAATAGGCAGTCGGCGTGGCGCTCATGCCTGCAGCATCCACGCGCAATAGCGCTCCACGCCTTCTTCCACCGTGAGAAACGCAGCGTCATAGCCGGCGCGGCGCAGGGCGGAGTTGTCGGCTTCGGTGTAGCTCTGGTACTTGCCCTTGAGCGCGTCGGGGAAGGCGATGTATTCGATCATGCCCTGCGCGTGCATCTGCTCCAGCGACAGCGCATCCTGGTCGACCGCGCGCCGGCAGGCGTTGACTGTGGCGACGGCGACATCGTTGAAAGTCTGCGCGCGGCCGGTGCCGAGGTTGAATATCCCGGACAGCGACGGCCGCTCGAGAAAATGCATGTTCACCTCGATCACATCCTCGACCGAGACGAAGTCGCGCTTCTGTTCGCCGTGGGCGTAGCCGTCCCAGCCCTGGAACAGCCGCACCCGGCCCTCGCTGCGGAACTGCTTGAAGAAATGAAACGCGACCGAGGCCATGCGCCCCTTGTGCGCCTCGTTCGGCCCGTAGACGTTGAAATAGCGAAAGCCCGCAATCTGGCTGCCGGCATCGGGCAGGCGGCGGCGCACCACCTGGTCGAACAGGAATTTGGAATAGCCGTAAATGTTGAGCGGCGCCTCATGTTCGCGCGCCTCGCGGAACACCTCCCCGGCGCCGTAGACCGATGCGGAGGACGCGTACAGC
>JAAOZY010000310.1 GCA_012274205.1 Betaproteobacteria bacterium | reverse complement strand
GTGTACAGCGCGACGAGCCGCTTTCGGGCGTCCTGGATGATTGGTGCGTCCTCCCCGCGCGCCTTCACCAGTGCCGCCTCGCCGGCAATCAAATGCGCCTCCGCCTCGGGATAGCGCTGCGCGAGCACCAGGTGCTCGCCCAGGATGCTCTCGCTCGACGCGATGAGGTAGTGCCCGGGCGGCAGCGTTGCCTTGCGCAGCGCCCAGCTTTCGCGGAGCCACCGCTCACCTTCCTTGAGGGAATCCATCCGTCCCAGCGCGCGACCCAGTACTGCCATCGCGGCCGCCGGCGCCGGATGCGAATCCATCAGCGTCTTGCCGCGGAGCGCCAACACCTTGCGACACCACGCCGCCGCTTCCGCATTCCGGCCGACTAGCAGCAGGTGGTCGGCGTAGTTGAACATCGTCCAGGCATAGTCGGGATGTTCTGGGCCCAGGAGCTTGAGCCTGATCGCAAGCGCTTCGCGATACGTCGAATCAGCGCGGTCCATCGCACCAGCGCGCTCCTGCACCGTGGCAAGCGGCGAGAGTATCGCCGCGACGAGCGGATGCACCGGACCGAATGCCCGCCGCGAGGAAGCGACGGCCTGCACCAGAAGCGATTCCGCCGACGCATTGTGCCCGAGCTCACTCCGCACGACGCCAAGGTTGGCATACGCCGATCCCAGCGCGGAATCATTGACCGGCGTTTCCGCCAGCTGAATGGCGAGCACTTCCGACAGCAGTGTATCGGCTTCCGCCGCGCGGCCCAGGCGCAGCAACACGCGGCCGCGCAGGTCGAGAAAGTCGGCACGCGCCTGCGGATCGTCGCCGCTGAAGCGCGCGAAGATCGGGCCCGCCAGGCGGAGCACCGAATCTGCGTCCGCGTACCGTCCTTCGTACTCGAACGCGCCGCCGACGCGCATCATCGCTCGCGCGGTCGCGCGGCTGCCATCCGGCGCGGCGGCAGTCGCCAGGTCGAGCTGCCGCCGGAACTGCGCTTCCGCCAACTCGAACTCGCCGAGTGCGACGTAGGTGCCGCCGATGATCTCGCGGATCTCGCCCTCGAGCTCGGGGCGGGGATGCAGCGAATCGATTCGCGCCGCGGCCGAATCGAGCACCGTGCGCACCTGGACATCCTTGCCGAACGCCGCCGGATCGGCGGCGCCAAGCATGGTGGTGAGGAAGCCCTTCACCTCGGTGACGCGCTCGCGCTCGCGCACGGCCTCATTCGCCTTGAGCGTTGTCGCCACCACGCCGCCGATCAGCAACACCGCCGCCACGACCACCAGCACCGTCTCGGCCCGGCGCCGTCGCACCAGCTTCGCCATCCGGTATCCCAGTCCATCGGGGCGCGCCTGTACCGGGAGACGATCGAGGTGTCGCTTCACGTCGGCGGCGAATTCTTCCGCCGACCCATAGCGGCGCTCCGGTTCCTTGCGCAACGCCTTGAGGATGATGGCGTCGAGATCGCCGGCGACGCGAGCCCGCGCCCGCGCAAGCGTTCGTTCGCCCAGCAGCCGCGCACGCTCTGCCGTCAGTCCGCTGCTCGGCCGGGCCGGAACGACTTCGGAGACCAGCCGCTCCACCTCGCCCGGTGTCCGACCCGCGAAGTCGAATGGCCGCGTTCCCGTCAACAACTCATGCAGCACCACGCCAAGGGCGTACACGTCCGACGGCGTGGCAACGGGCTTGCCGAGAAGCTGCTCGGGTGAGGCATAGTCGGGCGTGTACGCGCGCAGACCAGCTTGCGTGACTGAGGGATGGTCGACGCCGTCATCGGTACGCGGGAGGAGTTTTGCGATGCCGAAGTCGAGCAGTTTCACCGTGCCCTGATCGGTGACCAGGATGTTGCCCGGCTTGAGGTCGCGATGCACCACCAACCGTTGATGGGCGTAGTGCACTGCAGCGCAGACCTGCACGAAGAGTGCTAGCCGATCCGAGACGGTGAGCGTGCGCGCATCGCACCAGGTGGTGATCGGCTCGCCTTCCAGGAACTCCATCACGAAATAGGGCTCACCCTCGGCGGTGACGCCGCCGTCGAGCAGTGCCGCAATGTTCGGATGATCGAGGTTGGCCAGGATCTGGCGCTCGTCGCGGAAGCGCTGCAGCGCAACTTCGCCGGCGGCGAGATGACGCAGCACCTTGATCGCCACGCGCCGCTGATACTGGTCGTCGGCGCGGATCCCTTCGTACACCGTGCCCATGCCGCCGGCACCGATCAGCGCCACCACTTCGTAGACACCGACACGCTTCCCGATCCAGCGGTCGGGTATTGCGGTGATCGCGCGGAGCGCCTCGGCATTCACCGGGCTGCGAAGGGCGCTGCCAGTCTGGTCGTGCGCGAGCAGGAGACCTTGCACCTTTGTCGCCAGGTCGGCGTCGGTACGCGCCACGCGGGCGAGCAACGCCTCCCGCGCCGCGGGATCGAGGTCGAGCGCCTCCTCGAAGTATTGCTGCATCGCCGCGAGGCGGGCGGGAGTCAGCGGTGGCTCCGTCACGCGTTCTCTTTCAGCCGCTGCAGCAGGAACGCGCGCGCGAAG
>JAAOZY010000309.1 GCA_012274205.1 Betaproteobacteria bacterium | reverse complement strand
GCGGAACTGGATGTGCTTCATGTGCGCCTCGGCCGACATGATGCGGTGGTAGTTCTCCCAGGCGCGCAGCAGCTCATGCAGGTCCTTGGCGCGCATCTTGAGCGAGTCTTCCTTCAGCATCTCCAGCTTGAACTCCGCGATTTCGAGCAGCTTCTTGTTGGTGCGGTAGTAGGTGCCCACGCCGGCGACATACTCGTCCATGATCTTCTGCAGCCGGAACTGCAGCATCTTGGGCGTGATGTAGTTCGGATTGATGTCGATCGCGGTGGTGTAGTCCTTGTGCTCGAGGAAGGTGCGCACCGGCTTGTAGATTTCGTCCACCAGCTCCTGCGTGCTGCGATCGAGCTCGGGCTTCCAGTCCTTGTTGTCGAGGCAGTACTTGACCATCGCCTTGCCGGCGATGCGGCCTTCGGCGTGCGAGCCCGAGGAGAACTTGTGCCCGGAGGCGCCGACGCCGTCGCCGGCGGAGAACAGCCCCTTCACCGTGGTCATGCTGCGATAGCCCCAGGACCATTCCTTGGGCACGCCCGGCAGATCGGTCGGGCCGGATACCCACAGGCCGGCGCAGCCGGAATGCGAACCCAGCAGGTACGGCTCGGTCGGCATGATTTCCGACATGGTTTTATCCGGCTCGACGTTTTCTCCGGCCCAGATGCCGCACTGGCTGATGGTCATGTCGAGAAAGTCTTCCCAGGCCTCGGACTCGAGGTGCTTCAATTCCTTCGGCGTCATTTTCTCGCCCAGCTTGGCCAGCGCGGTCGGCGTATCCATGAAGATCGGGCCGCGGCCGTTGATCATCTCTTCCAGCATGATGTGATTCCGCAGGCAGGTGCCGGGCACGCCCTGGCCGTACTTGCCGAAGCGCTTCTCGTCCTTGATGACGTCGCCGCGCAGCGCGTTGTAGTCCTCGCCCATGCCGTTCTGCACCTTGGCCTTGAACAGCAGGAACCATGCGCCCACCGGGCCGTAACCGTCCTTGAAGCGCGCCGGCACGAAGCGGTTTTCCATCATGGTCATTTCAGCGCCGGCTTCCGCCGCCATCGAATAGGTCGAGCCCGCGTTCCACACCGGGAACCAGGCGCGCCCGCCGCCCTCGCCCACCGAGCGCGGACGGAACACGTTCACTGCGCCGCCGGCGGCCAGCATGCACGCCTTGAATTTGTAGATGTAGAGCTTGTGCTCGCGCACCGAAAAGCCCGCCGCGCCCGCGATGCGGGTGGGGTCGTTCTTGTCGTTGATCAGGCGCACGATGAACACGCGCTCCTGGATTCTGTCCATGCCCAGCGCCTTCTTCGCCGCCTCGGCCACGATCCACTTGTAGGACTCGCCGTTGATCATGATCTGCCAGCGGCCCGAGCGCACCGGCTTGCCGCCGTTGCGCAGCGATTTTTCCTCGTCGCCCTGGGCTTTCCAGATCGGCAGGCCCCAGTCCTCGAAATTGTGCACCGAATCGTCGACATGGCGGCCGACGTCGTAGATCAAATCTTCGCGCACGATGCCCATCAGGTCGTTGCGCACGTAGCGCACGTAGTCGGCGGGGTCATTCTCGCCGAGATAGGTGTTGATCGCCGACAGGCCCTGCGCCACCGCGCCCGAGCGCGACATCGCCGCCTTGTCCACCAGCTTGACCTTGAGGTTGGTGCCTTCGATCCAGCGCGGTACTTCGAAGGCGGTGCCGCAGGCGGCCATGCCGCCGCCGATGATGAGCATGTCGACTTCTTCTTCGACGATTTCCGGACTTCCAAACGTATATTCAGCCATTGCAGTCTTCCTTTCTCAGTGCGGCCTGGGCTAAACCCTGTAGCCCTCTGCCGTAAATAAGCTCAGTCCGAAGCGCGGGCAAGACAAACGAGCCGCGCGCGACGCTCCATGATTGCCCCTCTATCCCTTGACGAACTGGCTGCGGTCGCCCGCATGCAGCTGCTTGGTGAATAGCACCTCGTCATTGGCGATCTCGGCCATGTTCGCCTTCGGTTTGCCGCCGTAGGGATCGGCCGAGCCTTCCGGCGTGGTGCGGATCGGGAACTTGAAGCGCTTCATGGTGCCGTTGCGGAATTTGATGGTCCACATGATGGAATCGGTTCCGCGCAGGGGCTGGACCGATGCGCCCAGCGGCACGATGTCGGCGTAATGGCGGCACTCGATCGCGTTCTGCGGGCAGATCTTGACGCAGGAATAGCACTCCCAGCACTGCTCCGGTTCCACGTTATAGGCCTTCATCGCATGGCCGGTCACGGAACCGTCGCGATCCAGGTGCATCAGATCGTGCGGGCATATGTACATGCACGCGGTTTTGTCCTGGCCCTTGCAGCCGTCGCATTTTTCGGTACGGACGAATGTCGGCATCGTTACTACCTCCTAGTGAAAAACATGTTCAGATTGATTCAAGCATAAGCTGCGTTCAGCGCGCGGAATGCCCCGCGAGCTTCACTTCCACTTTTTGATGCGCTTCGAGCCCCGCATAATACTCCCGCAATATCGCGAGCACCTCGGGCCGGCTGAACTCGGCCGGCACCGGGCTGCCTTCGGACAGCCACTTGCGCAGCTTGGTGCCGGAGACGTTGAGGCGGTCCTTCTCCTCGTGCGGACAGGTGCGCGCCGAGGCCATGCCGCCGCAGGCGAAGCACCAGAAAGTCCAGTCGATCTTGAGCGGCTGGGTCTCCAGGGATCCGGGCGGGATTTCGTCGAATATGTGGTGCGCATCGAACGGGCCGTAGTAACTGCCCACGCCCGCATGGTCGCGCCCGACGATCTGGTGGGAGCAGCCGTAATTCTGGCGGAACAGCGCGTGCAGCAGCGCTTCGCGCGGGCCGGCGTAGCGCATGTCCAGCGGATAGCCCGCCTGCACCACGGTGTTCTTCACGAAATACTTGTCCACCAGCGCCGAGATCGCCGCGGTGCGCACGTCCGCCGGGATGTCGCCCGGCTTGAGCGCGCCCAGCAGCGAATGCACCAGCACGCCGTCGCAGGTTTCGATCGCCACTTTCGCCAGGTATTCGTGCGAGCGGTGCATCGGATTGCGCGTCTGGAACGCCGCCACCCTGGACCAGCCCATGCGCTCGAACTCGGCGCGCGTCTCGGCCGGCGTCATGAACAGCGCGCCGTATTTTTCCTTGAAGCCGCCGTCGGAGAGCACTTTGACCGGGCCGGCGAGGTTGACTTCGCCCTGCGCCAGGACCATCTTCACGCCGGGATGCTCCGCATCGGCAGTGCGAAACACCGACATGCATTCGTGCGCCTTGTCGATGGTGTATTTCTCGCTCACCTTCATGGTCGCGAGGATGTCGTCCGAATCCGGATCGACCAGGGCGATTTCACCGCCGGTCTTGATGACGTCCGCGGCCGCCCTGGCTGCGGAAAGCGTGATCGGAATCGGCCAGAACAGGCCGCTCGCCATGCGGTAACCGTCGCACACGCCCTGCCAATCGGCGTGGGTCATGAAGCCATCGAGCGGGGTAAAGCCGCCGATGCCGAGCATGATGAGATCGCCTTTTTCGCGCGAGGACACGCGCAGCCGCGGCAGGGATTGCGCCCGCTTCAGCTCCGCTTTCAGCGCGGCGCCGGCGAGCAACAGGGGCTTGAGCGATTCCCCTCCGTGCGGATGGACCAGTTTGGACATGGATTGCCTCTTGTGTTTGACTTGATACCTTGGCCTGGATACGAGCCCGAAGGCAGGCACGCGGCTGCAAATTCCGCCCATTGTGCGCAGTGGCGCGCATGCCTACAAGCCAGAGATTTTGATTTGCTGATAAGGCGACCTGATTAACCATTCAGTCGGTGGATGGTTCGGGTCGAAATTGCTAGAATTCCTCACCTTCAGGGAGACAAGCATGGCGCATGCGGCGGCGACAGGAATGGCGCGGATTGCGCAGCGCGCGCGCAGCGGCGATCGCAGCGCGGCGGGCCGATAGCCGTGGCCGCGGACAATCCCCGGGGCGGGGCCGGCGCAGCGCGCTGGCTCGCTTACGTCACCACCCTGCCCACCGACGACCCGGCAGCGCGCATGAGCGTGCTGCGCACGCTCAAATCGCTGGGCTGCGCGGTGCTGCGCGACGGCGTGTTCCTGCTGCCCGACACCCCCGCGGCGCGCCAGGGCCTGGGCAGCCTGTCCGAGCACATCGCGCGCATCAACGGCTCGGCGCACCTGCTCGCGCTCACCAGCCTGGATGAAGCGCAGTCGCAGCAATTCCGCGGCCTGTTCGACCGTACGCAGAAGTACGCCGAGCTGATCAAGACCGTCGACAGCCTGAAGACCGCTTTCGACGTCTCCGATCCGGTGTCGATCATGCATCTGCTGAACAAGCAGAAGCGCGACTTCAACATCATCAGCACGCTCGACTTCTTTCCCTCGGAGGCAAAGGAGCGCGCCGCGCGCGCACTGGAACAAGCCGAACAGGCGGTGCACGCCAGGATGTTTCCCGAAGCGCCGAAAAAGACCGGCGTGCTCGACACCACCGGCAAGCTGTATTTCCAGCGCGTCTGGGCGACGCGCAAACCCCTGTGGGCCGACCAGCTGGCATCGGCCTGGCTGATCCGGCGCTTCATCGACCCGGAGGCGAAGCTGCTGTGGCTGGAAAAGAACCAGCCATGCCCGGACAGCGCGATCGGTTTCGGCTATGGCGGCGCGGCATTCTGCAATTCCAGGGACAGGGTGACGTTCGAGGAAATGCTCGCCGGCTTCAGGCTCGACAAGAATGCCGCCCTCGTGCGCATCGGCGCGCTCATTCATGCGCTCAATGCGGGCGAGACCGGCGTGGCCGAAGCGGCGGGGGTGCAGACGCTGCTGCAGGGCGCGCTGCGCCGCACCGAGAGCGAGGACAAGCTGCTCGCCGAAACCGAGATGACCTTCGACCTGCTGTATGAGGCCTACTTCGAAGCGCCAGGCAAAGCCGGCTGAGCGCCGGCTGCGTCTACTTCTTGTCTTTCTTTTCCTTCATCTCCCGCGCAAGCTGATTGCGCAGCTCGCGCAGGCGCGCATCGACGCTGGACAGCTGGTAGAAGTCGCCGTCGCTGCTCTTCTGCGCCAGCTGCAGCTGTTCGATCGCGGCCGGCAGGCTGCCCTGCAGCGCATAGGCCTCGGCCTGCGCCTGGTGCTGCAGCAGGCGCTTGCCCAGCGCGGCATAGCCTTTTGCACGCAGCAGGAACAGGCGCGCATCGTGCGGATAATTCCTGATCTGCTCGTCCACCAGCGCCGCCGCTTCGCCGTTGCGGCCGAGGCGCTGCAGCGTTTCGATGCCGGCGTAGTTGAGCGCGCGATTGTTGGGATAGCGGGCGAGCGCCTGCTGCAGCACGCCCAGCGCCCCCTTGTCGTCCCCGCTTGCCTGCTTGATGCGCGCTGAAAGCGCGAGCAGCATCGGATGGTCGTTCGACTGCAGCAGAGGCGCGAGTTCGGCCGCGGCGCGCGCCGGCTGCGGCGCGCGCAGCAGCGCCACGGCCACGCCATAGCGCGCGGCGACCTCGTTGCTGTATTTTTTCCGATTCAGATCGTCCTGCATCTGCTTCAGCGCATCGGGCGGCTCGCCCTGATTGGCGCGCAGCTTGGCGCGCACCAGCTGGAAATCGAGGCTGTCCGGCACCTGTATGTAGGGCAGGCCCTGAATGCGGTTCTCGGCGTCGGCGATGCGCTCGCTGGTGATCGGGTGGGTGCGCAGATAGGCCGGCGCGTTGTTCTCGTACAGGCGCCCCGCCTTTTGCAGGCGCAGGAAGAAATTCGGCATGGCGCGCACGTCGAAGCCGGATTTCTCCAGCGTCTGGAAACCGATGCGGTCGGCCTCGCGCTCGAAATCGCGCGTGAACGCAATCTGCGCGGTGATCGCGCCGGCTGATCCGATTGCCGCCGCCGCCGAACCGGCCTGTGAATTGCGCGCAAGGATCGCCAGCACCAGGGCCGCGAGCGAAGCCGTGGACAGCTGCCCTTCCTTGCTCGCCATGCGCGCCATGTGGTGCTGGGTCACGTGCGCGATTTCGTGCGCCAGCACCGCCGCGAGCTCCGATTCGCTCTGCGCGTTGACGATGGTGCCGGTGTTGACGCCGATGTAGCCGCCGGGCAGCGCAAACGCATTCAGCGTGGGATCCTTCTCCAGGAAGAAGTCGAAATCCTGGCGCGCGCCCTCGCTGTTCGACACCAGGCGGTCGCCCAGCGCATTCAGGTAGGCGGTGGCCTCCGCATCGTCGTCGAAGTCCGGATCGTGCTGGCGAATGTCGCGCATGATCGATTCGCCCACGCGGCGCTCCATCTGCGGCGTGAGCGCAAGTTGCGCGGTATCGCCCAGGTCGGGCAGGCCATCGGGCAGGGCGGTCGTGGCGAACGCCAGGCACAAGGTGGGAAAAAGCGCGAGCAAGCTGCTGATACGCATGGTGATATGATACCCCGCCATGAAGCGAAGTTCCCCCGCGAAGACGAATAAACTGACGCATTTCGACACGCGCGGGCAGGCGCACATGGTCGACGTCGGCGCCAAGGCCGAGACGCGGCGCATCGCGCGCGCCTGCGGCACGATCCGCATGCAGCCGGCGACGCTGCGCCTGATCCGGGAAGGCACGGCGAAAAAGGGCGACGTCCTCGGCGTGGCGCGCCTCGCCGCGATCCAGGCGGCGAAGCGAACCGCCGAGCTGATTCCGCTGGCGCACCCGCTGGCGCTTACCCGCGTGGGTGCCGAATTCGAGCTCGACGCCGTTGCCAGCACGGTAAAGCTCACGGTCACCGTGGAAACCCTGGGTCGCACCGGCGTCGAAATGGAAGCGCTGACGGCGGTCAGCCTCGGACTCCTCACCATCTACGACATGTGCAAGGCAGTCGATCGCGGCATGCGCATCGAAGGCGTGATGCTGCTGGAAAAGCAAGGCGGCAAATCGGGGCATTACCTGGCTGCGCCAGGCTGAATCAAGATCGCGCAGCGGAAATAGGTGGTAACAAGGCTGCACAAACCCCGCCCATGGCATTCTCTATCCTGCGCAATCTGCTGAAACAGCGCAGCGCGCACTCCGTGCGCGCGCCCGGGCGGGAAGCGCTCGATGCCAGGCTGCGCGCGGCGGTCCGGCAGCAGCAGGCAGGCCGCCTGGCCGAGGCCGAGCGCGCCTACCGGGAGATATTGCGTGAGGCGCCGCAGCATCCGGTCGCCCTGCACCATCTCGGACTGATCGCAATGCAGGCGGGCGATGTCGATCTGGCGCATGAGCTGATCGGCGCTGCAATCGCCGCCGACCCCGCCGACATTCGCGCCAGGCACAGCCTCGGCCGGGTGCTGCGCGCGCTCGGCCGCGTCGATGATGAAATCGCGCTCTACCAGGCCACGCTTGCCATCGCACCGGATGCGGCGGACATCCACTCCGCGCTGTGCCTTGCCTCCTGCTTCTCCGCGCGGCGCGATGCGGCTGCGGTCTACGCCGAACACTGCGCCTGGGCGCAGCGCTTCGCGCCTGTCGTCCCGCCGCAGGTCTACGCCAATGCGCCCGATCCGCAACGGCGCCTGCGCCTGGGCTATGTCGCCTTCGACTTCGACAATGCCATCAACGGCTGCTATCTCGAAGACGTGTTCCGCCTTCACCAGCGCGCCGGCTTCGAGCTGTTCCTCTACCACAACGGAAAACGCCCGGGTCCCTGGAGCGAGCGCCTGCGCCGCCAGGCTGCGCACTGGCGCGAAATCCGCGAGCTCGACGATGCCGCCGCCGCTGCGGCGATACGCGCCGACGGCATCGACCTGCTGGTCGATCTTTCCGGCCACCTCGGCAACAATCGTCTGCGCACCTTCGCGCTGAAACCGGCGCCGGTGCAGGTGTCCTGGCTGAGCTACCCGGCGAGCACCGGCCTCGCCGCGATGGACTGGCGCATCACCGATCCATACTGCGACTCGCCCGGGCTGAGCGAGCGCTACTACACTGAAAAGCTGCAGCGCCTGCCGCATACCTACTGGTGCTATCGACCGGCAGTGAGCAGCCCGATCACGCCCCTGCCCGCGCTGAAAAACGGGTACATCACCTTCGGCAGCTACAACGGCATCGCCAAGCTGAGCGAGCCGGCGCTGGCGCTGTGGGCGCACCTGCTGCGCGCGCTGCCGCGCGCGCGCCTGTTCATCCTGACCGTGCCGCGCGGAGCGGCCGCCGAAGCGCTGCGCCAGCGCTTCGAACACCACGGAATCACGCCGGAGCGCCTCGAAATCGAAGCCGGCGTGAGCCCGGAGCGCTTCCACGAAATGTTCGCGCGCGCCGACATCGCGCTCGATCCGTTTCCCTACAACGGCGCCACCACCACGCTGGAGTCGCTGTGGAACGGCGTGCCGGTGCTCACGCTCGCGGGCGCGAGTTGCGTATCGCGCGCCGGCGTGAGCATGCTGACGAACTGCGGCCTGACGCAGCACATCGCGCAGAGCGAAGAAGAGTATCTCGCGATCGCGCAGCGGCTGGCGGCGGATTTGCCTGCGCTGCAGGCCCTGCGCGCAAGCCTGCGCGCGCGCGTGCAGGCCTCGCCGATGCTGGATGCAGCGGGTTTCACTGCCGATCTCGAAGCGGCTTACCGGGATATGTGGCGCGCCTGGTGCGGCCAGTGCCGCCGATGACTGCGCGGTGCACTGAGGTCCGGGATCAATTGCCAAGCAGCCGTTCGCGCGAAAAGCCTGTTGCACGGCGGCTTTGCAATTCGCGCTACGGCGACCAGCGCGCCGAAAAAATCGCGTCGCGCAGTCGCAATCTCGGCCACCGCCATCAGGACTTCAGTGTTGCGCGGATACTTGACCCGCACCTGCTCGATAAACGCCCTGGCGTCATCCAGTTTGCCGGCATCGGCAAGCGTGAGCGCCAGGCCGATCTGCGGCTCGACGCGCTCGGGAAAGCGCGCTATCGCCTCCCGATACAAGCCATCGGCCAGTTCGTACGATTGCTGGCGGCGCGCCGAGTTTGCAAGACCTTCGATCACATAGGCCGGCGCCGTCCCGCGGTCGATTGCGCCGAGCAGTTCGAGCGCCTTCGCATGCTCCCCCGCCCACCCCAGCACGACCGCATAGTCGCCGCGGAAATCCTGCCGCTGCGGGAACCGGCGCACCAGCTCGCCGAGCACGCCGAGCGCCTCGACCGTGCGGCCGGCGCGTGCATCGTCGATCGCCGTGCGATGGAGAACGTTCGCGGCGCCGGCGTCGATCGCCGCAGGCTCCGCCGAATGGACCGGGGATCCTGCGCAAGCGATCAATGCAAAAAGGGCCGACAGTAAGCATCGGATGTGCGACAACGGGTGCTCCGGGAAAATTCCTCGGTTCGTTCGGAGGCGACTATACCGATGCGCGCACGGCGGTTCCGTTCGTTACCGTAGAAAATCGGCGGGGTTCTCGCATCGGGCGCCACCTGGCAGCTCGATCATGGGCAGAGAGCGCCAAGCCCAATTGCGGGCGCGCAAGAGTGAGGGACGAGCCCGTGAGCGAACGTTTCTCGGTGCCGAATTGCCTCAGGGAAGCGAGTTGTGCGTCCCGTCGCAGAAAGGCGCGCCCTTCGTCTTCTTGCAGCCACACAGGTAATAGGTGTCCGCCTTGGTTAGCGTGAATTTCACAGGCGTGATATCTGTACTCTTGTGCGAGCCGTCGCACATGGGCTGCTTGCTGGAGAGGCCACAGGCGCACCAGTAGTAATCACCTGGCGCCAATTCAACCGCGTAGGGGGATCCTTGGGCGCATACGGGTTCGGTCACGATGCCGTCCTTTCACATCTGAAGATGGAAAAACATGGGCTTGGGCTACCAGTTCTCGCCCAGTATTTCGAAATACGACTGCGGATGTATACACGCCGGGCACAGCTTCGGGGCTTCCGGCCCTTCATGCAGGTAGCCGCAGTTGCGGCAGCGCCAGGTCACCGTCCCGTTTCGCTTGAACACGCGTCCTTCCTCGATGTTCTTCGCCAAATCGCGGTAGCGCTTCTCGTGCTGCTTCTCCGCGATGGAGATGCGCTCAAACGCGAGCGCCACATCCTTGAATCCTTCCTCGCGCGCCACTTTGGCGAAATCCGCGTACAGGCTTGTCCATTCGTGTTCTTCGCCGGCGGCTGCGGCCTTCAGGTTCTCAAGCGTCGTGCCGACTGCTCCTGCTGGAAACGTTGCGGTGATTTCGACGTCCCCACCCTCAAGAAAATTGAAGAAGCGTTGGGCGTGCTCCTTTTCCTGCGCTGCGGTCTCTTCGAAGATGTCCGCGATTTGCATCAGCCCTTCCGTTCGTGCGGCACCCGCAAAGTACGTGTACCTGTTCCTCGCCTGCGATTCGCCGGCAAAGGCCGCGAGCAGGTTTTTTTCGGTGCGTGTCCGCTTCAGATTTGCTGCCATGTCCCACCTCGGTCAGTCGTTGCTCATGCACCTTTGTATCAGGACTGTTTCAGGAGGCTGTTGATTTTTGTCATGAGCTAGTACTTGGGCATGCGCTATCCCATACCCGCTCCGTTCGGAGTCAGCCGCGGCCAAGGCCGGGAAACGGACCGTTGCGGTGGTGGGCATCGGCGTCCGCAGCCGACCGGCTCCGGCGGCGGCTCAGCTTGAATTGAGAACGTAGAGAAAAGGAAGGACTCTGAGCAAGCCTCGGCAACGCCGTACGATCGAGGACAGTCCGCCGATTCAACGATTCCTGGCCCCAACACAACCGGAATTCAGGGCAGCGACTTCAGGTACAGCTCGCGCGCAAGCTCCAACAGTTCGTTCCCGCCGGCATCGTGGCGGCGATACAGCAACTCGGCCACAGGCCGCAGCAGATTGCGCTTGGACACGCTGTCGGCGGCCTCTTCGCGCACGCGCACCTCGGTGGTCATTTCCGCGATCTGCTGCATATCGGCGCGCTGCGTCAGACGCAGCAGCAGGTCCCAGTCCTCGGCGCAGGACATGGTTTCATCGAAATTGCCGCACAGCTCGAAGCATTCCCGGCGCACCGCCCAGTTGTCGATCGGCATGCAGTTGCGCACCAGCAGCAGCGCGCGCGAATAGCGGTACCAGGGCGAGGCCGGGCCGCGCTTCACGTCGATGCGCCTGCCTTCGTCCAGACGCTCCCACACCGCTTCGGCGCGCGTATAGCCCAGCGCCGCGCCGGAGGACTGCAGACCGGCGACCAGCTGCGCCAGATGATCGGGCTTGTAGCGGTCGTCGTCATCCAGGAACGCGACGATGTCGCCGCGCGCGGCGGCGATGCCGCGGTTGCGCGCGCGCGCCTGCCCCGCCGGCTGCGCCGCCTGGATCAGGCTGAAGCGCGCCGCCGCAGGCAGCGCGCGCAGCACCTCCGCCACATCCGCGCCGCCGTCGTTGACGACGATCGCCTCCCAGTTGCGGTAGTCCTGCGCGCACACCGACTCGAGCGCGTCGCGCAGCATCGCCACTCGGTCGCGCGTCGGCACCACCACGCTCACCAGCGGCGTCGCGGGCAGCGGCGGCAGCGCCAGGCGCTGCCTGGCGTCGGCGCAATGTTCGTCCTGCAGCAGCTGCAGCGCTACGTCAAGCAGCATCGGCTCCAGCCCGGGGATGTCCGCCGCCAGCGCGCGCGCCGCGCGAAAGCTCGGCACGGACTCGCGCAGCCGGTTTTGGTATACCAGCGACAGCGCGACGTTGAAATGCGCCTCGTGCATGTGCGGGCGCAGCCGCGCGGCATGGCGGAACGCCTGCTCCGCCCCAGCGTGGCGCTCGAGCATGCCCTGCGCCTGCCCCGAGGCGAACCAGGCGTCGGCGTCCTCCGGGCTGCGCGCGAGCAGCGCTTCGATTTCGGCCAGCGCCGCTTCGGCCCGGCCCTCGCGCAGCAGCGCCTGCGCGCGCTCCAGCGCCTGCGCTCCCGGCCCGGTCGCGCTCAGCATGCGCCGAGAAAAGCCTGCAGGTCTGCGCGCGCCAGCGTGACGTCGCATTCGGCCAGCCGCGCGTGCGTAGCGTAGTCCGGCTGCGCCATCAGGTAGGTGAAATCGTGGCCGAGCGGCGCCGACACGTAATAGTGGCGCAGCTGGTACAGGCCGCGCGCCATGATGATGCCGACCTTGGCATGTGCGGGCGCCATGAACAGATTGGCCATGGCGGCGCTGTCGACGCCGAGTATGAATTCGGCGCGCTGAAACAGCGCCAGCTGCGCGGCCGCGCTCATCGCCTGCGCATCCACCGCGACGAAGCCGTGCTGCTCCAGCAGGGGCAGCAATTCGGCCTCGTTGGCAAGCCTGCGCGTGGCCGCGCCCGCGCGCGTGAGATAGATGCGCCGCGGCCCATCGGCGGCGGGTGCGACGCGCGCCGCGAGTTCGCGCCGCAGGTGCTGGATCGCCATCGGCGAAATGAACTGGCCGACCGACACCATCGAGGCGGCGTTGAGTTCGCGGCATTCGAGCACTGCGCCGCGCGGGACTTCGATGCGCCGCCCGGCGCCGTAGCCGAGCAGCTCCAGCAGCTCGCGCTGCAGCGGATTCAGCTCCGCCTGGACGATCAGCGGCAGTTCGCGCAGCTCCGGCTGCTGCTCGATCGCCCACAGGCGCGCGAGCGATTCGAACACCCATTCGAAATGGCTGCTGCCGGCGCCCAGCCAGATGCAGGGCCGGTCCTGCGCAAGGCGCCGATCGGGCAGCGCCAGCAGCAGGCGGCCGTCGTCGGCGCAATGCCGGATCGCGCCGTCCTCGCGCAGCACATATTGCTCCGGAAAGCGCACGTAGCCCTCGAGGAACAGGCGGCCGTCGGACGACAGCAGCAGCAGGTCCTGCGGCAGCACGCGCACCTCGCGCAGGCGCGCGAGGGATATTTCCAGCGCAAACGGCTTGGGCAGGATGAAATGCTGCAATTCGTCTGCCGGCAGCGCCTTGAGCTGCGGCAGGTTCAGCCATTGCGGCCGCGCCAGGCGCGTATATCGACAGTTGTTGGCGGCGCACCAGGCTTCCATCAGCCCGGGCCGCGCGCGCGCCGCGCGCAGCACGCTGCCGTCCTCCGGCGCCGGCGCCAGGCCCAGCGCCCGGTCGAGCCGAACCAGTGCGGCGCGCTCGCGGCACAGTTCGAAACCCGCCTTGGCCGCCAGATAGGCCGCATCGCGGTAATCCGGCTTCAGCTGCAAGGCCGCGTCGGCGCTGTGCAGCGCGGCCTCGACCTCGCCCAGGGCCAGCTGCGCGCGCGCGAGCAGGAAATGCGCCTCGGCGTGCGCCGGTTCCAGTTGCAGCGCCATTCGCAAGTGCCCGGCGGCGAGCGCGGGCTCGTCCGCCTCCAGCCGGATCTGCCCGAGATGGAAATGCGCCTTGGGAAAATCGGAGCGCAGCTGCAATGCGATCTCCAGGTGAGCCACTGCCGGCTGCGGCAATCCCTGGTCCAGCAGCACCATCGCGTAGTTGAAATGCGCGGGCGCGTATTCAGGGTCCAGCGCGATCGCCCAGGAGATATGCCGCGCCGCCGGCTCGAGCTCGCCCAGCGCGCGGAAGGCGACGCCGCAGTTGGTGTGGATCGGCGCCGTGCGCGCGCCGCCCGCGATCGCCATTTGGATCAGGGTCACGGCCTCGCGAAAGCGGCCGCGCTGGTGCGCAATGACGCCGAGCAGGTGCAATGCCGCCTGGTGGCCCGGATGCTCGCGCAGCACCTCGCGGTACAGGGCCTCGGCCGCATCCAGCTTGCCCTCGTTGTGCAGGCGCAGCGCGCGCTCCTGCTTTTGCTCGGTGCTCTCCGGGTCCATCAAGGCGCCAATGTGCGGAACTAAGGCATCGATTATAGCAACGCGCACTGCGCTGCCAGGCGCTGCCGCGCGCGCGGTGGCTCAGGCACCGGAGCCGCGGCGTTTGCGCGCGGACAGCATGCCACGCCAGCCGCTCGCGCGCGCGGGTTCCTGCTGCGCCGCGAGGAATCTTTGCCATTGGAGGTCGGCGCGGTCCTGCGCGTATTCGATCAGGCGCTGCTTCAGTGCGGCGTCCCGCGCCGGTACGCAAAAGATCACGTCGTCGACGATCTGGATGAACCAGCGGCTGCTGGTGCCAGGCAGCGCATGCAGGATGTCCGCGATAGTGGGCCAGGCCGAAGGCTGGTACGGCCGCGGCGGCGCGCCGAGAAACAGGCGCGCGTCGTCGATCAGGATGAGGTCGCGCTCGCGCCCCGACAAGCAGGCGAGTTCGCCCAGCAGCGGGCACTCGTCGTCGGCGCCGGCCGGGCCCTCGCCCGACCAGTGGCCGTCGAGCCAGAACAGCGCAGCGCGCGCGCCCAGTTCCGCGAGCACGCCGGGCAGGACGGCACGCGAGTCACCGTGCAGCGGCTTCACGCCGGGAAGCTGCGCCAGGCCCTCTTCGTGCAGCGCAAACAGCGCGTCCGATTTCTCGATGGTGTACACGGCATCGAAATGCTTCGACGCCCATAGCGCGCTGCGGCCCTGAAACGTGCCGGTTTCGACGAATACCGATGCGTGGGCCAGCCTGGCCAGTTCCAGCGCTATCCCGCCCGGCAGCCCCGCTGTCACTGATCCCATAAATGGATTTTAGCCTGCGCCTGCTATAAACTACAGCGGCATCTGCGCACAGGGAGTTTCGATTCTGCAATCGACGAGCCGGTCCGAACGATCCCGCAGGCGCGACCCCTGCAGTGCGAGCATCCCGACGCGCCCCGCTCCCGCCACGGCCTGATGGTCATCGTTCAAATCACCGGCGGACTGGGCAATCAGCTGTTCATGTATGCGGCGGCACGGCGCCTGGCCCTGCATCATCGCACCGCGCTCAAGCTCGACATTTCCGCGTTCGAGTCCTATCCGCTGCGCCGTTACCTGCTCGACCGCTACTGTATCGCCCAGGATGTCGCCACGCCCGATGAATGCGCCGAGCTGAAAGCCCGCGCGCTGGCGCAGGCATCGCCGCGCTTCGGCATGCGCAGCCTGTTCCGCCGCCGCGCGCAGGCAGCCGTGTTCAGCGCCGACGACAGCCTCGCCGGCACATGGCTGCCGGAAATACTGCGCACGCCCGCGGACGTCTATCTGCAGGGTTACTGGCAATCCGAGCAATACTTCAAACCGGTGGAGCAGCTGATCCGCGACGAGCTGCGCCTGAAACGGGAACTGGCCGGTGAAAATCTCGCGCTGGCGCAGAAGATCGGCGCGGTCGAGGCGGTCAGCGTGCATGTGCGCCGCGGCGACTACGCGAGCAATCCGCAACTGGGCACGATGCTCGGCCTGCTGCCGCCCGAGTACTATCAGCGCGCGAGCCGAGCCATTGCCGAAGCGCATCCTTCGGCGCGCTTCTTCGTGTTCTCCGACGACCCGGACTGGGCCCGGCACAATCTGCGCCTCGAGCACCCGGTGCATTTCGTCGCGCACAACGGGCCCGAGGCGCCGCATGAAGACCTGCGCCTGATGAGCCGGTGCCGGCATCACATCGTCGCCAACAGTTCGCTCAGCTGGTGGGGCGCATGGCTGTGCGCGAATACGGAAAAAATCGTAGTCGCGCCGGCGCAATGGTTTCAGCGGCTGCCGATGCCCGACCTCGTTCCACAAGGCTGGCTGCGGCTTTGATGCCGCGACGCGCGCGCCGGCGTGACATCCTCCTGTCGTAACATCGTCCTTGGTCGGCACAGGCGAATACCGCTAGAATCGGATCATCGCTGTTTCTTTCGGATAGATCTGCCATGAGCCAGCCGCAAGCCGGCATCCCGCTGTTCAAGGTGTTCATGGCGCCGGAAGATGCGCTGCTGCCGCGCTTGCGCGAAGTGTTCTACAG
>JAAOZY010000308.1 GCA_012274205.1 Betaproteobacteria bacterium | reverse complement strand
GCGGCCGACATCCTGAATTCCTTCATGCACCTGATCGTGCTGCCTATCCACGAGGCAGGACATGTGCTGTTCATCCCTTTCGGCCGCTTCATGAGCATCCTCGGCGGCAGCCTGTTCCAGGTATTGCTGCCCTTGATCCTGATGGTCGCTTTCGTCTTCGGGCTGGGCGGCAGCCGGCGCGACAATTTCGCCGCCTCGCTCATGCTGTGGTGGGCAGCGGTTTCCATCATCGATGTCGCGCCCTATATCTGGGACGCCTTCGATCCGAAGATGATGCTGCTCGGCGGAAAAACCGGCGCCGAATCCGACGGTCACGACTGGCAGAACATCCTCGGCGACCTGGGGCTGATCAAGCGCGCGCACCTGATTGCGGGCATTGCGCACGAACTGGGCCTTGCGCTCATGCTTGCCGCTTATGCCTGGGGCGCTGCGCTGCTTCACTTCCAGTTCCGCCGTCGCGACAGCGACGCTATCGAGGGAGATTGCTAGGTGCGGCTATCCGGGTAGGCGAACTTCGGATTGGGAAGCCGTTGCTCAATGCGTGCTATCGACCTAAACCAGCCGGTCGATTTGCTTCGAAGCGGTCATCGGTTGCCGCGGCGGCGGCACTATTCGCTTGAGCCAGCTCAATTCGGTCCGAGTTCCAGTCGACCCCTTCTGGAACCGGCCTCCAGCCTATGTCCGCGAACGCAGAGAGCAATCGGATGTGAAAGCGAATAATTGCATTTCCTTCCCCACCAACAATTTCTCCTCGTTTGTCGATTGGCGGATTCCGGCCCTCGGTCACGCTCATTTCCGGGGGCTTGTGAGCGGCACCCGATTGCGCGATTTATTCCTCGTTACGTGCGCCAACGCACCGCGCATCCTGGAGGCAAGGCCATAATCGAGGTAACGGTAAAGGGCTTTCAGCGGCCCCAAACTTCCGCTGTCGAGCGGCATTTGATTGGAGTCGGCTGCAATGCGAAAAATATTGATCACGGTGTTTGTTGCCTGTGCCGGACTAGCCGGCTCGGCAGGTCCGGCGAGTGCAGGGCTGCTGTCAGCGAGGGGTACGGTCATTGCGATACTGGCCGATGCCCTGTTCGTGGGTGAGGCCGTAGGCCATCTCAGCGGGGCGGGAACCCTCGCCATTCATTCGCAAACGGATCCCGATCTCACCTGCCTTGGGCAGTTCACTTCCAACGCGGCACTGGGTGGTGTGGGGCAGATGCATTGCAGTGATGGCGCTACCGCCACATTTCATTTTCAGCGCTTAAGCGTGCTTCGTGGCTATGGTGTCGGCAGCTTCAGCCGCGGCGCGATGAGTTTCGCGTATGGACTCACCGCCGAAGAAGCCGGACCCTACCTGACGCTGCCCGAGGGCAAGAAGCTCACGTCCAACGGAAAGGAGTTAAAGCTGGTCAATTTATAGGGGAGGAACAAATGCGATCGTCCGCTTTGCGGCACGCGCCTCAAGTTCATGTGACGAACCTGGTGACGGCTTAAATGACGATAGGCAGTTGTCGGCTGCGGCGGGTAGCCCTAGCTGTATCGAGCGGGCGGAGGCTTGGCACATAAGGAGTCTATAATAAATATTGGGCTGATCGCGTCGCTCCCGAGGAGACATTAAGATGAAACTCCGCAGCTCACGCTTTTCAACACTTGTCGCCGTCGCGGCATACGTGCTCTCCGGCTGCGCCAGCAGCCCGCAGAATGGCGGCGAGGGTCGCGCCACCGAAGTCAAAATCTATGAATCCGCTCAACTCGCACAGGACCAATATGAACTCGTGCGCTATCTTCCGGTGGATTCTTGGCGCACCGCCTTTTGGCTGCCGACCTATTCGAGCCAGGCCGAAGGAATTGCCTCTTTGCAAGCCGAGGCGACCCGCTTGGGCGCGAACGGACTGATCGACGTCAGCTGCCTGGATCAGCGTAGTTCCATATGGCCCTGGAACCGGGAACATGCGGTCCTGTGCTACGGCAATGCGATCCGCGTGCGGTGAAACAAAGAATAATGAGCGGGCTCGATGCGGCTGATGCTCGGCCTATTTTGAAGAAAGTCATGCAGGGCCTCAAAGCCGAATGTGAACGCCGCGTCAACACTGGAATATCCTGATAAGTCGGTCAGCCGAGGTAGCGCGCAGCAGACTTGCCGGTCCGGTTCTTATTTGAGCGGCGCCGCAAGCGTCGGAACGCGCCGTTTATGTATGCTGGCGCACAGATCGATTCTGGTTTGGCGCTTACGCTTCAAACCTGCTGGCATTTCGCCAGAGAGGAGGCATCATGAAGCGAATTGCAATTCACACCCGGCCATCGGCAGAACTCCCGGTCGTCTGGAATGAGGCTGAGTTTGCTGCAACCTGGAAAAATATCACTGACACTTGTGACGATTGCGTCAGTGATGACATCTTCGATGTTGAGGATGAGCATGCAGAAGTGGACATTATCGTTCGGGGAATGGATCGCGGTGCGAACTGAGCACCCGTGCGCTGAGCAGGCTGCGGCGCGATGGCCCATCTTCCCGATTCGCCCGATCTTCTTGGTGTCGATATGGATCAGATCCCAGGGGGCGGCATGCTCGTAGCGCACCACCGGTGCGGAGGGCTCCAGATCGCTCAACCGCGACAACCCGGCGCGCGTCAGCACCCGGCTCACAGTGCTCTTGGATACGCCCAGACTGGCTGCAAGCTCAATGGCAGGTGCTCGCTTTCATCGACAGCGCGCAAGGAACGGTGAATAAGACCACCTGGGCCGCGGGAACGAACGGCGCCAGCCTGAGCGGCGCGGGGCTGGGTCTGAATTGGTGGGGCCAGAACCATTGGAGCGCCAGACTTTATGTGGCCACTCCGATCGGATCGGTACCTGCGCTGGTGGCAAGCACCGCCTCCGCCCGCGCCTGGCTGGAAATCGGCAAGGGCTTCTGAACGCCGGGTCGCCCCCCTTCCTCTGCCTGTGGTGCTTTTCCCTATCGGGCGCCCGACCGGCATGGCGTCGCCGTTGACACGTGGTGTCAATAGTGGCACCATTAAATCCGTCATGGCCAGCGTCGAAAAGCTTCTGGAGCAGATGCGCCGCGAGCCTGCCAATGTGGGGTTCGGCGATCTGAAGAAGGTGTGCCAGACCTACTTCGGCAAGCCACGGCAGGACGGCACTAGCCATGCAATTTTCAAGACGCCCTGGCCTGGCGATCCGCGCGTCAACATCCAGAACGCGAAAGGCAAGGCCAAGCCCTATCAGGTGAGGCAGGTCCTGCAGGCCATAGACAAACTGGAAGGCAAACCATGAACATCAAACACTACACCTACCGCGTGACCTGGTCGACAGAAGACGGGGAGCATGTGGCTACATGCGCCGAGTTCCCGTCGCTGAGCTGGTTGGCGAAAACGCCCGAGGCCGCGCTCAAGGGCATACAGAAGGTGGTGGCCGGGGTGGTGATCGACCTGCAGGCCAGCGGCGAAGCGGTGCCGGAGCCGCTCGCTGAAAAACACTACAGCGGCGAGTTTCGCGTCCGCATCCCGCCGCATCTGCATCGCGCCCTGGCGCTGACGGCGGCCGAGGAAGGAGTCAGCCTGAACCGCTTGGCGAGTGCGAAATTGGCGGCATAACATTTAGAGGCCATTTCAGAATCGCCGAAATGGCCTCTTGCCAATCGCCCTTTGCTACTTGGTCGCGCCTTTTTTCGGGTTCAGGTTGATCAGGCGGCCGCTCTCGGTGCCCGCCGCTTCGTCGATGACGGCGTTGATCAGCGCCGGCTTGCCCGCTGCGATCGCTTCGCTCAGCGCCTTGCCCAGTTCCGCCGGCGTGGCGGCGTTGTAGCCGACGCCGCCGAAGGCCTCGATCATCTTGTCGTAGCGCGCGCCCTTGACGAAAGCGGTCACGGGAACATCGGGCCCCTTGGGGTTCAGGTTGGGATCGCTGCCCTTGTATACGCCGTTGTTGTTGAAAATGATAGTGGTCACCGGCAGGTGGTAGCGGCAGATGGTCTCGAGTTCCATGCCGCTGAAACCGAAAGCGCTGTCGCCTTCGATCGCCACCACCGGCAGGCCGCTGGTGACCGCCGCGCCGATGGAATAACCCATGCCTATGCCCATGATGCCCCAGGTGCCGGCGTCAAAGCGCTTGCGCGGCTGGTACATGTCGACGATGCTGCGGGTGAAGTCGAGGGCATTGGCGCCTTCGTTGACGACGTTGATGTCCGGGTGCGTCTTCAGCACGTCGCGGATCGCGCGCAGGGCGCTGTGGTAGTTCATCGGCGACGGATTCTTTTCCAGGGTCGCCGCCATCTTCGCCATGTTCTTTTCCCTGCGCTCGGCGATTGCGCCGGTCCATGCGGCGTCCGGTTTGGCGAAGCCGGAACCGATGCCGGCGAGCAGCGCCGACACGCAGGAGCCGATGTCGCCGATCAGCGGCGCGGCGATCGCCACGTTGCTGTCGATTTCCGTCGGGGAGATGTCGATCTGGATGAATTGCTTCGGCCCGCCCCAGGTCTTGCCCTTGCCGTGCGAGAGCAGCCAGTTCAGGCGCGCGCCGATCAGCATCACCACGTCGGCCTCGGCCAGAACGAAGGAGCGGCAGGCCGAGGCCGATTGCGCATGCGTGTCCGGCAGCAGGCCCTTGGCCATGGACATCGGCAGGTAGGGAATGCCGGTTTTTTCGACCAGCGCACGAATATCGGCATCGGCCTGGGCGTAGGCCGCGCCTTTGCCGAGCAGGATCAGCGGGCGCTTGGCGCCCTTGAGCAGTTCGAGCGCGCGCTTGACCGCGTCCGGCGCGGGGATCTGGCGCGGCACCGGGTCGACCACGCGCACCAGCGATTTCCGGCCCTGTTCCGCGTCCAGCGTCTGGCTCAGCAATTGCGCCGGCAGGTCCAGATAGACGCCGCCGGGGCGGCCCGACACGGCCGCGCGAATCGCGCGCGCTATGCCGATGCCGATATCCGCCGCCTTGTTGATGCGGTAGGCCGCCTTGGCGAATGGTTTCGCCGCGTTCAGCTGGTCCATTTCCTCATAATCGCCCTGCTGCAGGTCGACGATTTCGCGCTCGCTCGAGCCGCTGATCAGGATCATCGGGAAGCAGTTGGTGGTCGCATTGGCCAGGGCCGTGAGGCCGTTGAGGAAGCCCGGCGCCGACACGGTGAGGCAAATCCCCGGTTTTTGGGTCATGTAGCCGGCGATGGCAGCCGCGTTGCCGGCATTCTGTTCGTGGCGGAAGCCGATGAAGCGCATCCCTTCCGCCTGTGCCAGCCGGGCCAGATCGGTGATCGGAATGCCGACCAGGCCGAAAATGGTGTCGATATCGTTGGCCTTCAGGGCATCGATGACGAGATGGAACCCGTCGGTCGTTTTCGGGGTATCTTCCGCCGCGGTCGCTGCGGGCCGTTCCAGTATGCTCGACATGGTGTCTCCTATGTGTTCGCTCATCAACGGGCTTCATCGTGCGAAGCCGCTACAGGTCTCGTCGCGCCGGCCGATCCCCGTGCAGCGGCTTGATTCGGTGCGCCATCGTAGCGAGCCGGGGCGGCAGTCATCATTGACCACGGTCAATTTTCGCGGCTTCGAAGCCGGCCGCGCCTCCCGGGTTGCGGCTGCGCCCGGGCGGCGGGCGCGTCAGCCTTGCCGTGGCGCAGCGCCGCTGGATTCGGGGCCGAACACGTGTTCCCACAGCGCCAGCGTGGCATCGATATACGCTTGCAGCGGCGCATGCGCCACGCGCGCGTAGCGCGCGCCGTTGAGCCGCTCGGCGTGCTGCAGATGGCGGTACTCGCGGTAGCCGTCGCGCACCGTCATTGCCGTCGCCAGCGGAATCAGGCTGAGTTCCCCGGCCATCTTGAGCAGTGCGATATTGCCGAGGTTGCCGGTCAGCTGCGCGTGGCGCTGCGCGTGCGCGAGCACCAGATACTGTACGATGAATTCGATGTCTATCATGCCGCCGCGGTCGTGCTTGAGGTCGAACAGCCCGCTCGTGTTCGGATGCGCGTCGAGCATCTTCGCGCGCATGGCGACGACCTCGCGCCGCAGCGCCGCGGGATCGCGGCTGCGGCGCAGGATGGCGACGCGCTCGGCTTCGAACGCAGCGCCCACCGCGGCATCGCCGGCGCAATAGCGCGCGCGCGTGAGCGCCTGGTGCTCCCATACCCAGGCATCCTTCTCCTGATATTCGCGAAACGCCTCCACCGAGCTCACCATCAGCCCGCCTTCGCCGTTGGGGCGCAGGCGCAGGTCGGTCTCGAACAGCACGCCCGAGGCGGTGGGGCTGCCAAGCCAGCTGTTGATGCGCTGCGCCAGTCGCGCATACAGCTCGGGCGCGCGCGCATCGTCATCGTCATGCAGGAAAATGATGTCCAGGTCGGACGCGTAGCCGAGTTCCTTGCCGCCGAGCTTGCCGTAGGCGACGATGGCGAAGCGCGGCGTTTCGCGGTGGCGCGTGCGTAGCTGCGCCCAGCACAGTTCCAGCGTGACCGTGAGCATCAGGTCGGCGAGTGCCGACAGGTGATCGGCCAGCACCTCCACCGTGAGTTGCCCGGCGAGGTCCTGCGCCAGCAGGCGGAATACCTGCGCATGGTGCGCTTCGCGCAGCACGTCCATCTGCCGCTCGGCATCGTCCGCGTGCTGTGCCAGCTGTCGGCGCAACCCGGCGGCGAATTCTTTCCAGTCCGGCGCGGCGTAGAGCGTGCGCACGTCGAGCAGCTCGTCCAGCAGCAGCGGATGGCGCGTGACATAGGCCGCGGCCCAGTCCGATGCTGCGAGCAGCTGCACCACCTTTTCCAGCGCCTGCGGATATTCGTACAGCAGCGCGAGATAGGAGCTGCGCCGGCTGATGGCTTCGAGCAGGTCGAGCGTGCGCGCCAGCGCGGCCCCGGGTGCGCCCGCCCTGGCCGAGAGTTCGATCACGCGCGGCAGCAGCGCGTCGTAGCGCTCGCGGCTCGTCTCCGACAGCTGCGCGTAGCGCTGCGAGGCATGCGCGCCTTCGAGCCGTGCGCGCGCGGCGCCGGCGTCGGCGAATCCCAGGGTGTAGAGCTGCTCCTCCAGCGTGCGCGCGTCGAGCCCGCCGTTCCACAGCGGCGCGCAGGCGTGCGCGTCCTGGGGGGGAGCGGCAAACACGCCGTCGAAATGGCGCGACACCTGCTCGCGGTGCGCGTCCAGACGGCGCATGAAGGCGGCGTAGTCAGCGCAGCCCATGGCGCGCGCGATCAGCGCCTGGTCCGCGCCGCTCTTCGGCAGTTCGTGCGTCTGCGCGTCGTCCAGGTATTGCAGGCGATGCTCGACGCGGCGCAGGAAATCGTAGGCCGCGGCGAGTTCGGCCACCGCCGTTGCGGGCAGCAGCCCCTTCTGTTGCAGCAGCGCCAGCACCTGCAGCGTCGGCCGCAGCTGCAGTTCCGCGTCGCGCCCGCCGCGGATCAGCTGGAACGCCTGGGCGATGAACTCGATTTCGCGTATGCCCCCGGGGCCGAGCTTGACGTGCCCGGCGAGGTCGCGCCGCGCGACCTCGGCGCGGATCTGCGCGTGCAGCGAGCGCATCGCGGCGAATGCGCCGAAATCGAGGTACTTGCGGAACACGAACGGGCGCGCGACCGCGGCCAGCTGCCGCGCCAGCTCGCCGGCGTCGCCGTTGCTGCGCGTGGCGAGGACGCTGGGGCCGCCACTCGTGGCGCCTGCAGCGACGCTTGCGTCGCTGCTCGTAGCAACAACGCGCGCCTTGATCCAGGCGTAGCGCTCCCACTCGCGCCCCTCGGCAATGAAATAGTTTTCCAGCGCGTCCAGGCTGCAGGCGAGCGGCCCGGAATCGCCGTTCGGGCGCAGGCGCATGTCGACGCGGAATACCTGTCCGTCCTCGGTGATGTCGGAAATCGCATTGATCAGCTTGCGTCCGAGGCGGGTGAAGTATTCGTGGTTGGACAGCAAGCGCGGCGGCGCAGCGCCGTCGGGCGCAGCCGCGGGGCTCACGGTCTCGCCCTCCTCCGGATAGACGAAGATCAGGTCGATGTCGGAGGAGACGTTGAGCTCGCGCCCGCCGAGCTTGCCCATGCCAATCACGATCAGTTCCTGCCGCCGGCCCTGCGCCATCGGCACGCCGTGCTGCTGCTCCAGCCCGACGGCGAGTTGCCCGAGCGCATGGCCGAGGCTGATTTCGGCCAGGTCGCTCATGCAGGCGACCACCTCGGACAGCGGCGCGCGCCCGGAAAGATCGCGCAGCATGACGCGCAGCATCACCTGTTGGCGCAGCTGGCGCAGCGTGCGCTTGAGCCCCTCCTCGCCCTGCGGCGCTTGCTGCGCGATGAAGCCGCGCATGGCATCGGCAGTGTAGGGCTGCTCGATCGCGTCCAGCGCCGCCTGGAATATTTCAGGGCGCGCCTGCGCCAGGCGCCGGGCGTAGCGCGAATAGTTCTGCAGGCCTGGTGGAATACCCGTATCCGGAGTCATGGGGCTATGGTTTGCAGGTAAAATGAGGCCTTGCTTTGTCTGTTTTTTTTCGCGCGCGCCTTCATTGTAGGGCTTTCGCCAAGACGCGCTCAACCAGTACGGGATACCCGCCTGCGGATGGTTCAATCCGGCCAAACCGAAACCGATTCCCCCGCGCCCGCCGAGGAAGTATTTTCGCCGCTGGCGGAGCTTGGTGTCGCCCCGGCGCAGCGCAGCCTGGTGCGCCGTCTGCTGCGCTATGCCGGCATCGGCCTGCTGGTCGTCTATTTCGGCTTCGCCGCCGTGGTGCTGGGTCTGCGTTACTGGATCCTGCCGCAGATCGAGGCGCACCCGGAGCTGATCACGCAGGCGATTTCGCGCAATATCGGCCAGCGCGTCAGCGTCGGCAGCGTCGATTCCGGCTGGCAGGGCCTGCGCCCTTTCCTCGCGCTCACCGACCTGCAGCTGTACGACAGCGATGGCCGCGTCGCGCTGTCGCTGCCCGCGGTGAGCTGCACCCTGTCCTGGGACTCCTTCGTTTTCGGCGCCCTGCGCTTCAACTCGCTGGCGCTGGACAAGCCGCACCTGAACATCCGCCGCGACGCGCAGGGGGCGCTCTATGTCGCCGGCATAAGGCTCAAGACGGAGAATGCGGGCGCTGGTTTTTCCGAGTGGCTGCTGGCACAGCGCGAAATCATCGTGCGCGAAGCCCAGGTCAGCTGGGAAGACGAGCTGCGCCAGGCGCCGCCGCTGTCCCTCGCCGACCTGAATTTCGTCATGCGCAACCGCGGCAGCCGCCACCGCTTCGCGCTGCGCGCGCAGCCGGCGCGCGATCTCGCCGCGGCGTTGGAGCTGCGCGGCGAACTCGAGGGCGGCACGCTGGAGCAGTTGCAGAACTGGACCGGCAGGATATATGCCGAACTTCCCTATACCGACCTCGCCGCCTGGCGCGCCTGGATCGACTATCCGCTGGAAATCCGGCGCGGGCAGGGCGGAGTGAGACTGTGGCTGGGCTTTGCCGGCAAGCAGCTCGAAGAGGCCACCGCCGACGTGGCGCTGGCCGGCATCAGCGCGCGTCTCGAGCCGGAGCTGCCGCTGCTGGAGCTGCGCTCGCTGCAGGGGCGGCTGTCGGCGAAGCGTGCGCGCGGCGGCTACGAATTCGGCGGCAGGCAGGTGGCGCTGGAGCTGCAATCCGGTGCCACGCTGCCGCCGGCGCAGTTTGCGCTTCAATGGCAGCCCGCGGCCGGCGGGCGCGCCGAGCAGGGCGAGGCGCGCATCGACGCGCTCGAACTGCAGCCGCTGGCGCTGCTGGGCGAGTACCTGCCGCTGCCGCAGGCGCTGCGCAAGTTCTTCGCTGAAGCCGCGCCCCAAGGCAGCCTCTCCGACATGCAGTTCGACTGGAAAGGTCCGCTGCAGGAGCCGCTGCAATACAACGCGCGCGGGCATTTCGATCGATTGGGCATGCACGCCTACGCCAAGCTGCCCGGATTCTCGGGCGTCAGCGGCAACGTCGACGGCAACGAAAAGGGTGGCAGCGTGCTGCTCAATTCGGACAAGGTCAAGATCGACCTGCCGCACGCGTTTGCCGAGCACGAGCATGCGTTCGACAGCCTCACTGCGCAGCTCGCGTGGACGCGGCTGCGCGGCGAACTGCAGCTCAAGCTGTCCAACATTGCTGTTGCCAATGCGGACCTCGCCGGCACCGCCTTCGGCACTTACACCACGGCGGCCGAGGGGCCGGGCGTTATCGATCTCACGGCGCGGCTGAGCCGCGTTGAAGCGCCGCAGGTGGCGCGCTACATTCCCTTGCTGAAAAAACCCGTGATCGACTGGCTCGACCACGCGCTGCTTGCCGGACATGCGCAGGATGTCGGCCTGCGCCTCAAGGGCGATCTCAAGGACTTCCCGTTCGCGGACAGCAAAGCCGGCACCTTCCAGATAGCGGCCAGGGTGCGCGACGGAACGCTGGCCTACGCCCCGGGCTGGCCGAACATTGAGGGCATCGATGCCGACCTGCGCTTCGACGGCCGGCGCATGGAAATTACCAGCCGCAAGGCGCAGGTGCTCGGCGCGAAAGTGAGCGCTGCGCAGGTCGTGCTTCCCGATCTGTTCATCCCCGAGCGGGTGCTCGCGGTAAGCGGGCAGGCCGAGGGGCCGACCGCCGAATTCCTGAAGTTCGTGGCGCAAAGCCCGGTGAGCGGTCTGATCGGGGGCGTTACCTCGAGCATGAGCGCAGTGGGCAGCGGCAAGCTGCAGCTCAAGCTCGACCTGCCGCTGTCGCAACCGACCGAGGTCAAGGTGGCGGGGAGTTACCAGATGAGCGCCAATCAGGTGCGCATCGACCCGGACTGGCCGGCGGTGTCGCAGATGAGCGGGCGGCTGGAGTTCACTGAAAACAGCGTGAACATGCGCGCGGTCAACGCGCAGTTCCTCGGCGGTCCGGTGGCGGTCGCCATCTCCAGCCAGCGCGACGGCAGCATCGCCGTCAATGCGCGCGGAACGCTCAGCGCGGCGGCGCTGCAAGCGGCGCTGGACCAGCCGCTGCTGCGCGAGCTCAACGGCAGCACCGCCTGGAGCTCGAGCATGAATTTCCGCCGGCGCAGCGTGAGCATAGTGGCCGAATCCAGCCTGCAGGGACTGGGCTCGACGCTGCCGGCGCCGCTGGCGAAGTCGCGCACCGAGCTGCTGCCGCTGCGCTTCGAACACACGGTCAGCACCGAGGAGCGCAATGGCGGCTGGAGCGGCTCGCCTACGGCCGATCGCAGCACGCTCGAGCTCGGAAAAATCCTGCGCATGGAACTGCAGCGCCGCCGCGAAGACGGCAAGATGGTGATCGAGCGCGGCGCGATCGGACTCAACGAGGCGCCGAAATTGCCGCTGACCGGCATCGTGCTCAACGGCAGCGCCTCCGAACTCGACCTGGACCAATGGCTGCGCGTGCTCGGCGGTTCGGGCGGGACGCCGCTGCCGCTGACTGCGCTCGGCCTCAAAGTCGGCGCGCTCGACGTGTACGGCAAACGCATCAACGATGTTTCCCTGCGCGCCGGCTTCCGCGGCAGCGACTGGCTCGCCGAAGTCGATGCGCGCGAACTCGCGGGCGAGGTGCGCTGGCGCTCGCAGGGCAAGGGGCGCGTGAGCGCGACGCTATCGCATTTCACCTTTCCGCAGCCGACGCCGGGCCGGCTTGCGGAGCAGATGCCGCCGAAGGAGCTGCCTGGGCTGGATATCGTCGCCGATAACCTGATCGTGCACGACAAGAAGCTCGGACGGCTGGAGCTGACCGCGGCCAATGCCGGGCTGGACTGGCGCATCGAGAAGCTGACGCTGACCGCGCCGGAGGCGAGTCTGAGCGCCGACGGCCTGTGGCAGGGTGTGGCGGCGCAGCAGCGCACCAGCGTCAACCTCAAACTCGAGGTCAGCGACGTGGGCAAATTCCTGCAGCGCATGGGCTATCCCGGAAGCATGCAGCGCGGCAGCGCCAAGCTGCTGGGCAAGCTCAACTGGGCGGGCAATCCGCAGAGCATCGACTTCCCCAGCCTTTCCGGCGACCTGTCGCTGATCGCGGAGAAAGGGCAATTCCTCAAGATCGAGCCGGGCATAGGCAAGCTGCTGGGCATCCTCAGCCTGCAGGCGCTACCGCGGCGCATTACCCTGGACTTCCGCGATATTTTCAGCGAGGGCTTCGCCTTCGATACCATTACAGCTACGGCCGCCGTCGCCAAGGGGGTGCTGCACACGCAGGACTTCGCCATGCGCGGACCTTCGGCGCAGGTGGCAATGTTCGGAGACATCGACCTCGCCAGGGAAACGCAGGCGCTGAGGGTGCGCGTAGTGCCGAGCCTGGGCGACAGCCTGTCGGTGGCGGGCGGGCTGATGCTCGCCAACCCGATCGCAGGGGTTGCGACATTTCTGGCGCAGCGCCTGTTCAAGGATCCGCTGGGCCAGGCGTTCGCCTACGAGTATTCCGTGACCGGCAGCTGGGACGATCCCAAGGTGGCGAAACTCGCGCGCGAAACGCCGGCCGGGACCTCGCGTGCCCAGCCGGATGTCGTCCCCGGCGAAGTAAAATGAGCTGCGGCGGGGTGCGTCGCCGGGCAAACAGGGGAACGGGCAGCCATGGCTGAAGGCAGATTCAAAGTTGCAGCAGTGCAAATGGTGTCCAAGCCCGAAGTCGGGGCGAATCTCGCCGTCGCCGGCGAACTGATCGCGCGCGCGGCGGGCGAGGGCGCGCGCCTGGTGGCGCTGCCCGAGTATTTCTGCATCCTCGGACTGCGCGAGCGCGACAAGGTGGACGTGCGCGAAGAGTTCGGGCGCGGACCGATACAGGATTTCCTCGCCACGGCGGCGGCGAAGAACAAGGTGTGGCTGGTCGGCGGCTCGGCGCCGCTCGCCTGCGCCGACCCGGACAAGGTGCGCAACAGCTGCCTCGTGTTCGATGACGCCGGCCGGCGCGTCGCGCGCTACGACAAGATCCACCTGTTCGGCTTCGACCTGGGCAAGGAGCGCTTCCAGGAATCGCGCAGCATCGAGCCCGGCAGCGAAGTGGTCACCGTCGACGCGCCCTTCGCCAGGCTCGGCCTGTCGATCTGCTACGACCTGCGTTTTCCGGAGATGTACCGCCGCATGGGGGCGGTGGACCTGATACTGGTGCCCTCGTCGTTTACCGCCACCACCGGCAAGGCGCACTGGGAAATGCTGCTGCGCGCGCGCGCGGTCGAGAACCAGGCTTATGTGCTTGCGCCGGCGCAGGGCGGGCACCACGAGAACGGCCGCGATACCTGGGGCCACAGCATGATCATCGATCCCTGGGGCGAGGTGCTGGCGGATCTGCCCAGCGGCCCCGGCGTGGTCAGCGCCGAGCTCGACCACGCCGAGATTGCGCGCGTGCGCCGCAGCCTGCCGGCGCTGACGCACCGGGTAATGTAGGGCCGGCCGTTCCGCTATCGGCGAAGCGGCTGCTGACTCAGACGAGCCGGCTGCGGCTCAGCGATACGCCTCGGCGCACCTGGCGATCGCGGCGTCGGTAGCGAATTTGAGGCAGGCGCGCGCGTCGGCGCCGGATTTCGCTCCAGGCGCTTTCGCAGCGCTCGCGGCGGGCTTGGCCTTCAGCTCGGCGAGGCGCTCCCCGGCCGCGATCGAAGCGTCCTTGATTTCACCAAGCAGCGCTTCGTACACCAGGCCGTAGAACCATTTGGCATCTGCAGTCTCGTACAGCGCCGCGTATTTCTCCAGGTCGGCGTCGCTCGCGTCCTTGTAGCTGTAGGCGAGGCTGAGCTGGGTCGCGTCGCGGATCCTGCGCGTCTCGGCCTCGCGCTGCTTTTCCATCGACTTGTCGATGGCGGCCGCCTTGGCCGAGCCTTCGCCGGCGATGCCCTGCGACAGCGCCTTCATCGAAACGAAGGCGGTCTGGACCGCGAGCTCGCTTGCCTTGGTCGCGGCATCGATGCGCTGCACCAGCGCCGCGCGCTCGGGCTTGGTTGCAACCGGGCTGATCGCGAACTTCGCCAGATCGTTCGGCTGCTGCGCGACGCGCTCCTGCTCGACCATGGTCTTGGCCGCCGGCGTGGAGAACTCTTTCAGCAGCGCCTGCATGTGCTTCTGGTCGTAGTTCTTCTTCAGCTCGGCATCGACCCGGTTCTGGAATCCTTCGGCCGTATACCCCTTCGCCATCGCCTCCTCGATCGACTGGATGGTCGCGGTCGGCACCTTCTTCTGCTGTTTTCCGGCCTGCGCGACGCCGGCCGCCAGGCGCTGCGGCAGCTGCTCCAGCTGCTGCTTCAGGCCGGTGGCGGCCACCACGTCTTCGATTTGCTTGTCTTGTGTCTTGGCGGCATCGGCGGCTGACTGCGCCTTGGGCGCCGCGGGTTTGCTCACCGGTTTCGACGGCGTCGGGGGCGGCGCAGGTTCTTCGGCGAAGTAGTCCCATGCGAACCAGCCGGCCGCCGCCAGCACGATGACGCCACCGACGATGAGCGGAAGCCGCTTCTTGTTCATTTCGAGCT
>JAAOZY010000307.1 GCA_012274205.1 Betaproteobacteria bacterium | reverse complement strand
TTCTGCCTGAGCGCGGAGACGGTTTGCGGCAGCTGGCGCACCGAATCGCCGCTGCGCGCGTCCATGCTCAGCGCCACGCGCTCGTGCCCGGAGCCGGCGAGCGACTCGAGCAGCGGCATCACCAGCGCAACCGGGAGGTTGTCGACGCAGTAATAGCCGCTGTCCTCCAGCACATTGAGCGCGACGCTCTTGCCGGAGCCGGAAAGTCCGCTGATCAACACGAGTTGCATGGCGTCAGGATAGCATCCGGCCGGGACAGTGTGCCAATCCCTGGGTGCCCGGCTCGTGCACGGGCGCTCCAAAAACGAAAAGGGCGCAAGCATTGCTTGCGCCCCGGCATCCGCCGGCAAGCGGGCGGCTAGCCTTTCAGGCACTCGCTCATGAATTTCTTGCGCTCGTCGCTCTTGAGCTTTTTCGCGCCGGCTTCCTTGTTGCAATAGCCCATTCTGTGCTTTTGGTCCTTGGGCTTGTCTGCCGCTGCGGCGGCTGGCGCCGCCTCCGCGCCGCCGCCCTTGAGGCAGCTGCTCATGAATTTCTTGCGCGCCTCGCCGGCAAGCTTCTTTTCCTTCGCTTCCCTGTTGCAATCGCCCATTCTGCTTTGCTGCGCGCCCATCTTCTTTTCCGCCGCAGGAGCCGCGGATTTTTCCGCCGGTTTCTTGTCCTGCGCCTGCGCGACGGATACGCAGAAAAGCCCGGCCACCAGCGCTGCCATCAGTTTGTTCATTATGGTTCTCCTTGTCCTCGGTTGACTAAGCGTTCGCTTCAACATGAGGGGATTGCTCCCCTCATGTTCCCCTAAGCAAGGCGGTGACAATTTGACTTTTGTTACCGGTTTCACCAATCCCTGCAAGAAGCTCAAACGCCCTAAGCGGGCTTCAGTTGACCCCGCGTTTGAGCTCCCCCTGTTGCCGGGCGATGAATTCCTGCGTGCTGTCGTAGCCGCGCAGTTGCAATATGTAATTGCGTACCGCGGCCTCTACCAGGACCGCCAGGTTGCGCCCGGCAGCCACCGGGATCACGATCTCGCGGATCGGCAGGCCGAGGATGTCCTTGGTGAGTTCGTGCAGCGGCAGGCGCTCGGCCGGCGTGGAGCCGGCCAGGCCCGGCCGCTCCAGGTGCGCGACCAGCTTGAGGTTCATTTTCGGCCGCACTGCGGTTTCGCCGAAAATGACGCGTATGTTGAGCACGCCCAGGCCGCGCACCTCGAGGAAGTCCTTCAGCAGCGGCGGGCAGCGCCCTTCCAGCGTCTTGGAGGCGATGCGCGAGATCTCGACCACGTCGTCGGCGACCAGGCCGTGGCCGCGACTGATCAACTCCAGCGCCAATTCGCTCTTGCCCACGCCCGATTCGCCGGTGATCAGCACGCCCAGGCCGAGCACGTCCATGAATACGCCGTGCAAGGATACCGAATCGGCCAGCGCCTTGGCGAGATAGCGGCGCAGGGTATCGATCACCGCATCGGCGGCGGCGGCGGTAGCCAGTACCGGCACGTTCCTCGTCTCGGCCTCGCGCAGCACGGCTTCCGATCCGGTCATCCCGTCGGCGAGAACGATTGCGGCTGGCTCGGCCGCAAACAGATTGGCGATGACCTGGCCGGCAGCGTCGCCGCTGTAGCCGTCGATGTAGGCGGCTTCGCGCCGGCCCAGCACCTGGATGCGATTGGGGTGGATCAGGTTGAGATGGCCGACCAGCGCTGCGGTATCGGCGCTGTCGCTGCGCACCGGCAGCGCTTCGCCGCCGCGGCCGGTGACCCAGCCTAAGCCCAGCCTTGCGGCGTTATCCTCATACAGCCGCGCGATGCTGGTCTGTAACATCGGGCTGCCAATTGCTGATGATCTGATGCAGGTCGCCGGCGTCCTTGGCCTGGATCAGGCGTTCGCGCAGCTCCGGGTCGGAAAACATCTGCGCCAGCTCGGACAGGATTTGCAGATGCTGTTCGGTTGCCTGCTCCGGTACCAGCAGCACGAACAGGAGCTTGACCGGCTTGCCGTCGGGGGAATCGAAGGGCACCGGGACACTGAGGCGCACAAATGCGGCTACCGCTTCGCGCAAGCCCTTGATGCGGCCATGCGGAATCGCAACGCCCTGGCCCAGGCCGGTCGAGCCCAGACGCTCGCGCGCGAACAGGCTGTCGAACACATGGCTTCGCGCAAGCCCTTGGTTATTCTCGAAAATAAGGCCAGCCTGCTCGAACATGCGTTTCTTGCTGCTGACCTCGAGGTCGAGGACGATGTTCGAGGGCGGCAACAGTTTTGAAATGAGATTCATGGCGCAAGAGAAATGGGCGGCGGAATTCCGGGGCACCGAAGTCAAGGGGGTGCCGCCGGAAGGCGCGCCATTCTACCGCAATTCCGGTGGCCGGGTTACTCCTCTGCCGGCTGGCGTTTCAGGGCGTCGTGGGGATGGGCATAGGCCTTTTGTTTGTGTTTGATGATCTGGCGGTCGAGCTTGTCCATCATCAAATCGATTGCCGCATACAAGTCAGCATCGTCGCTTTCGACATGGATATCCTTGCCGCGCATATGCACGCTGATTTCCGCTTTTTGCCGCAGTTTCTCCACCGACAGGATGACGTTGATGTCGATAACCTGGTCGAAATGCCGTTGCACGCGTTCCAGTTTCGACAGCACGTACTCGCGGATCGCGGGGGTGACTTCGACGTGATGACCACTGACTTGAACGTTCATCTTCGGACTCCTTTCGAAATTACAGCGACTTCCGCAAGCTGACCGGCGGAATATTCAATGACTCCCTGTACTTGGCGATAGTGCGCCGCGCCACGACGATACCCTGTCCGGCCAGGATCTGGGCGATCTTGCTGTCGGAAAGCGGCTTCTTGCAATCCTCTGCCTGGACCAGTTGCTTCAGCAGCGCGCGGATGGCCGTGGCCGAACAGGCGCCGCCGGTTTCGGTTGCGACATGGCTGCCGAAGAAATATTTCAATTCGAAGATTCCGCGCGGCGTGGCCATGAACTTCTGCGTGGTCACGCGTGAAACCGTGGACTCATGCAGGCCCAGGGTCTCGGCGATTTCCCGCAGCACCAGCGGCCGCATCGCCACTTCCCCATGGTCGAGGAAATGCCGCTGCTGTTCCACGATCGCCTGCGACACGCGTAGTATCGTCTCGAAGCGCTGTCGTACGTTCTTGATCAGCCAGCGCGCTTCCTGCAGCTGGCTGGACATCCGGCCGCCGGCCGAGTGCAGTTTGTTTTGCAGGATTTCCGCGTACATGCGGTTGATGCGCAATTTCGGCATGGCATCGGGGTTGAGGCTGACGACCCAGGCATTCTTGACTTTGCGCACGATCACATCGGGCACGATGTAGCGCGTTTCGCTCGCCCCGTATTCCGCTCCGGGATGCGGATTCAGGCTCTGGATCAGGTGCTGCGCGCAGCGCAGGCTTGCGTCGTCGCAATGCAGTTGTCGCTTGAGCCGGACAAAGTCGTGCGCCGCGAGGGCCTCCAGGTGCCCGTGTACGATGTCGATCGCGAGCCCCAATGCCGGGATATCGGGCGGCAGCGCCCTGAGCTGCAGCTCCAGGCATTCGGCGGGCGTGCGTGCACCGACGCCGGTGGGGTCGAGGCTTTGCAGATGGTGCAAGGCGATGTGCAGCTCGTCCAGCCCGACTTCCAGTTCCGCCGGCAGCATTTCTGCGATTTCTTCCAGACTTTGCGACAGATAGCCACCCTCGTCCACCGCTGCGATCAGGGTATTGACCACGGCTTTGTCGCGCTCCGACAGCTGCATCAGTGCGAGCTGACCGATCAGGTGCTCGCTCAGGGTGGGCGTACTCGCCGCCAGCTGTGGATAGTCCGGCTCTTCGCCGTCCTCGCGCCGCGCGGCCGCGGAAGGGGCGTCGGTATACCAGTCGATATCGGCCGACTCCGCCGCTGGCGGATCAGCTGCCGGCGCTTCGTTTGCGGGCGCGGCGTATTCCTCGCGCGCGGCGCCGTTGGGAGGCGGAGGAGGAGGCTCGGCTTCGACCTCATCGCGCTCCAGCAGCGGGTTTTCCATCAGGAACTTCTCCAGTTCCTGGTTCAGTTCCATGGTGGAGAGCTGCAATAGCCGTATGGATTGCTGCAACTGCGGCGTCAGGGTGAGCTGTTGCGACAGCTTGAGTTGCAGGGTTTGTTTCATTTTGAGCGGGGAGCGTAGCGTCAGTGTCAGGCACTGGGCTACATGCGGAAATGCTCTCCCAGATACACTCGTCTCACATTTTCATTATAGACGATTTCATCCGGCTTGCCCTGCGCCAGCACCGAGCCTTCGTTAATGATATAGGCGTGGTCGCAGATGCCCAGGGTTTCGCGCACGTTATGATCGGTGATCAGCACGCCGATCCCGCGCTGTTTCAGAAAGCCGATGATCTTCTGAATGTCGAGCACTGCGATCGGGTCGACGCCGGCGAAGGGCTCGTCAAGCAGGATGAAGCTGGGGCGGGCGGCCAGCGCGCGCGCAATTTCGACGCGGCGGCGTTCGCCGCCGGAGAGCGACAGCGCCGGGTTGCTGCGCAGATGCGCGATATGCAGCTCGCGCAGCAGTCCTTCGCGGCGCTCCTCGATTTCGGCTTCGGACAGATCCTGCAATTCGAGCACCGCCTGCACGTTCTCCTGCACCGTCAGCTTCCTGAACACCGATGTTTCCTGGGGCAGGTAGGACAGTCCCAGGCGCGCCCTGCGGTGGATCGGAAGCCTGCTGATTTCCTTGCCGTCGAGCTCGATGCTGCCGCCGTCCAGCCGCACCAATCCGACCATCATGTAAAAGCAGGTGGTCTTGCCGGCGCCGTTTGGCCCGAGCAGGCCGACCACCTCGCCGCTTTGCACTTCCAGCGACACGTCCTGCACCACGGTGCGCGACTTGTAGCGCTTTTTCAGCTTGCTGGCGCTGAGCTGGCTCATCCGCGCTATCGCTTCGGTGCCTGGGGCGCGGGCGCGGGCGCCTTGCCGGGTTCTTCGGCGGCGGGGCGCGGCTGAATTACCGCGTGCACCCTGCCCGCGGCGGCGCCGTCGCTGCCGGGGCCGCCGCTGACGGTGAAGAACTCGGTGCGGGCGTCATAGGAGATGTAATTGCCGCGCACTTCGTCCGCGGGCTCGCGCAGCAGCCGGGCGTGATCGAAGAACTCCACCCGGTCGAGCTTGCCGTTGTACTCGATGCGGTCGGCTTGCCCCTCGATGTAGCCGTCGGCGCCGTCGCGCTTCTGGCGGAAGACGGCCGGATGGCCGATCGCGGTGCCGTACTGGTAGCTGTCCTTGTCCTGGCGCACCGTGATCCTGTCGGCACGGATGCTGAGCGTGCCTTGCGTCATCACCACGCTTCCTTCGAACACGCTCGTCTTCTGCACGTCGTCGACGCGCATGCGGTCGGACTCCAGGTTGATCGGTTTGCTCCGGTCGGCGCGCTCGGCCTGCGCCGCCCCGGCCGGCAGCAGACAGCAAGCGCATATCAGAATTGCGGCCAGCCTATTTGCGCGCATCGAATCTGCCCCTGACCTGCGACAGCAGCGTGAATTGCCGTGTCTTGTTGTTGAATTCCATGCCGACCCCGGCGAGGCGCGAGCCGTCCTCGGTAATCACTACCGGCTTGTCCGTGCGCGCCAGGTCGCTGTCGGGAACGATCTGCAGATATTCGGTCTGCATGCGCAACTCGGCGCGCTCGCGGCTGGCTTCGCGCACCACCACCACATTGCCGAAAAAACTTGCCACCTCGCCGTTATTGGAAAGCTGGCCGCGGTCGGCGCGAATCACCACGGGAGGCGCATCCTCATGCCGCTGGACCAGTCGCGGTTCCACGATATCGGTGCTCTGGTCGTCGGGATAGTGCTGCATGCGCGCCGCAGAAATGCTGTACTCGGGCTTTCCATTGAGGCCCATCTTGGTGATGCCGAAATCCTCGGCGATGAAATCCGGATCGTGGCGCAGCTTGCCCGACTGGTCGTGCTCGGGCGCCTGCACCGCGCGCTCCAGCCACAGACTCGCCGCGGCCAGCGCCAGCATCAGCAGCAGCGGAAACAGGTAGGATGCGCGGTCCCGTCTCATGCGCCAAGACGCCATTTCAGAATTACCGAAATGACCCCCGATTTTGGCGAGCGCGAGGAGAGATCCCCCAAGGGGACTTTCCCGTCTCCCGTCACGCGGGACCGAGGGAGCGGGATCGAGATCTTCGGGGCGCATCCCCTCGTTTTGCAACAGGCTCTGCGGCTCATCGTTTGTCGTTCATTGCGCGTCGTTTATATCAAGTGCGCGCTGATCGCGCGCTCGAGCGAACCCTGGGCGCGCAGGATGAATTCGCACACTTCGCGCACCGCGCCATGCCCGCCTTGCGCGCGCGTCAGGTAGTGCGCGCGCAACTTCAGCGCCTCTGGCGCCGCAGGCACGGTCGCGGCAAAGCCGCAGCGCGTGATCAGCGGCAGGTCAAGCAGGTCATCGCCCATGCAGCCCGACTGCTCCGCCGCGAGGCCGAGCTGCGCGAGCAGTGACGCGTGCGCGCTGCGCTTGTCCTCCACCCCCTGGTGCAGGTGTGCGAGGCCAAGGTTGGCCGCGCGCAGCTCCACTGCGCGCGACTTTCTCGCGGTGATGAGCGCAACCTCCACTCCGTACTGGCGCAGCATCTTGATGCCGTGGCCGTCCTGGATGTTGAAGGCTTTGAGCTCCTCGCCGCGTTCGGAGTAATACAGCGTGCCGTCGGTCATCACGCCGTCCACGTCGAATATCATCAGCTTGAGTCCCTTGGCGCGCTGCAGCGCGACATCCAGGCCGGCGCGCTGCAGCGCGACATCCAGGCCGGCGCGCTGCAGCGCGACATCCAGGCCGGCGCTTTGCCGCGCCCCGTCCACCCCCCCGCGCTCCGCTGTATCGTCCATCCGGACTCAGATCACCTTGGCACGGAACAGGTCGTGCATGTTCAGCGCGCCCACGAGCTTGCCTTCCTCGCTTACAACCAGCAGCTGATTGACCTTGCGCTCCTCCATGATCTGCACCGCTTCGACCGCGAGCTTGTCCGGACCGATGGTGCGCGGGCCGCGCGTCATGATGTCGGCGATGCTCACCGCCCGGATGTTGTCGATTTGGGCCAGTCT
>JAAOZY010000306.1 GCA_012274205.1 Betaproteobacteria bacterium | reverse complement strand
GGTATCCAGCGGTATCCAGTACTCGTGCCAGCGCCAGGCGTCAAACTCCGGGTGTTCGCTTGCGCGCAAGGACACGTCGTTGTCGCGCGCGACCAGGCGCAACAGGAACCAGATCTGCTTCTGGCCGCGGTAGCTGCCGCGCCATTCACGCCTGATCCACTGCGCCGGCACGTCGTAACGCAGCCAGTTTCTGGTGCGGCCAAGGATCTTGACATGGTGGGCCTTCAGGCCGACCTCTTCTTCAAGCTCCCGGAACATGGCCTGCTCCGGGGTTTCACCGTGCTTGATTCCGCCTTGCGGAAACTGCCAGGAATGTTCCTTGATGCGTTTGCCCCAGAATACTTCGTTCCTCGCGTTACAGAGAACAATGCCGACGTTCGGGCGATAGCCGTCACGGTCGAGCATGACACATTCACCTTAAGCTGGTATTTGCACCATTCTTCCACAATTCACTGCTCAATGAAAGTCGGCCGCGCCGCGCCGTCTAGACCGCGATCTTCAAGTAAAATGGCAACGCCAAATTCACCGGAATCACCATGCGCGTGTCGCAGTTTTTCCTCTCCACCCTGAGGGAGGCCCCCGCCGATGCGGAAATCGTCAGTCACAAGCTGATGTTGCGCGCCGGCATCATCCGGCGTCTTGCCGGTGGCATCTACACCTGGATGCCGCTGGGCCTGCGCATCGTGCGCAAGGTGGAAGCCATCGTGCGCGAGGAAATGAACCGCGCCGGCGCGGTGGAACTGGCGATGCCGGTAGTGCAGCCGGCCGAGCTGTGGCAGGAATCGGGCCGCTGGGAGAAGTACGGCGCGGAACTGCTGCGCTTCCAGGACCGGCATCAGCGCGACTTCCTGATCCAGCCGACCTCCGAAGAGGTCGTCACCGATCTGGCACGCGCCGAGCTCAGAAGCTACCGCCAGCTGCCGGTGCATTTCTACCAAATCCAGACCAAGTTCCGCGACGAGCGCCGGCCGCGTTTCGGCATCATGCGCGGACGTGAATTCACGATGAAGGACGGCTACTCGTTTCATGCCGACTACGTCGACCTGCAGCGCGAATACCAGAACATGTACGACACGTACACGCGCATTTTCACCCGCCTGGGCCTCAAATTTCGCGCCGTCGCCGCCGACACCGGCGCGATCGGCGGCACCGGTTCGCATGAATTTCACGTGCTGGCCGACTCGGGCGAAGATGCCATCGCCTATTGCCCGCAATCGGATTACGCCGCGAATGTCGAGCTGGCCGAGGCGCTTGCGCCGCCCGGGGCGCGCCCTGCGGCCGGTTCGCCCATGCGCAAAGTGCCGACTCCGGGCAAGACCCGCTGCGAGGACGTCGCCGATCTCCTCGGCGCGCCGCTCGAACGGACAGTCAAAGCCATCGCAACCATGCACGATGAAGAATTTGTGCTGCTGCTGCTGCGCGGCGATCACAGCCTGAACGAGGTCAAGACGCAGAAACTGGCCAGAATGGATCCGTTCCGCTTCGCCACGGACACCGAAGTCGAACGCCACCTCGGCTGTAAACCCGGCTACATCGGCCCGGTCGGCGCAAATCCGGCGATCAGAGTCATTGCGGACCGCTCGGTTGCGCTGATGGCCGATTTCATCTGCGGCGCGAATGAGGAGGGCTATCACCTCGCCAACGCAAATTTCGGCCGCGACCTGCCCGAGCCCGCGCTGGTCGCAGACATCCGCAATGTGACGCCGGGCGACCCCAGTCCGGACGGCAAGGGCGCGCTCGACCTTTGCCGCGGCATCGAGGTCGGGCACATCTTTCAACTGCGCACCAAATATTCCGAGGCAATGAAGGCGATGTTCCTGGACGAAGCGGGCAAGTCGCGCGCGTTCGAGATGGGCTGTTACGGCATCGGTGTGACGCGCATTGTCGGCGCGGCGATCGAGCAGAATCACGACGCGCGCGGTATCGTCTTCCCGCAGCCGATCGCGCCGTTCCAGCTGGCGTTGGTACCGATCGGCTACCGCAAGAGCGCCCAGGTCAGGGAAGCGTGCGACAAACTTTACCTGGAGCTGGCCGCCGCGGGCATCGAGGTACTGCTGGATGACCGCGACGAACGCCCGGGTGTGATGTTCGCCGACATGGAACTCATCGGCATTCCGCACCGCGTCGTGGTGGGCGAGCGCGGACTGAAAGAGGGCAAGCTCGAATACCAGGGACGGAGCGAGCAGGCACCTACAGCGGTCGCGCCGGGCGAACTGCTCGCCTTCGTCAAAGCGAGGTTATGCGCGCCATAGCGCTGTGCCTGGCAGCGCTGGCGCTGTACTGCGCACCAAGCGCGGCGCTGGCCGGCGCGCAGATCTATGAACCGCTCGCTGCGAGCGTGCAGGCGGCGATGTCCAAGGCGGTAAGCGACAGCGCGCCGCTGAGGTCGGCGTTCAATTCCAGAGTGGATGAGGCCAACTGGCTCATTGCGATGTCGCGCCGGCTGGACACGCGCATGCGCGACTACAAGACGCGCATTGCATTCCTGAAGTCAGTGCACTACGAAGCCAGCCGCGCCGGACTCGACCCGCAACTGGTGCTTGGCCTGATTCAGGTCGAAAGCGGATTCAGGAAATACTCGGTATCGCGCTCCGGAGCACGCGGCTACATGCAGGTCATGCCGTTCTGGGCAAAACTGATCGGCGCCCGTGGCGACGACTTGTTCGACATGCGCAAGAATATCCGTTACGGCTGCACCATCCTGCGCCATTACCTCGATATCGAGAAAGGCGACCTGTACCGCGCGCTCGGGCGCTATAACGGCAGCCTGGGCAAGCCCGAGTATCCGCGTGCGGTGGAGGCTGCGTGGAAACGCCGCTGGCACTATAGCGGCAAACTCTCGTGATGGGCGCGGGCACACATCGACCACGCGCAAGCTGCCGCTTTCGTATAATGCCAGGACCCAAGCGCTGATCGGTCGAACATGCCCGAATTGCTGGTCCTGTATTACAGTCGACATGGCGCCATTCGGGATATGGCGCGGCTGGTCGCGCGCGGCATAGAGCAGGTGCCCGGCGCCAGCGCGCGCCTGCGAACGGTGCCCCAGGTCGCGAGCGTAACCACGGTCGCGCAGCCGGCGATACCCGAGGCTGGCGCCCCCTATTGCGAACTCGCTGACCTCGAGCAGTGCGCGGGCATCGCGCTGGGCAGCCCGACGCGCTTCGGCAACATGGCGGCACCGATGAAGCATTTCTGGGACGGGACCGGCGCGCTCTGGCTCAAAGGAGCGCTTGCAGGCAAACCGGCCGCCGTGTTCACCTCCACCAGCAGCCAGCACGGCGGGCAGGAAACGACGCTGTTGTCGATGATGCTGCCCTTGATGCACCACGGCATGATACTCGTCGGCCTGCCCTATACCGCGCCCGAGCTGTCCACGACGGAGACCGGCGGCACGCCCTACGGAGCCAGCCACGTGGCCGGCAGTGCCAGCGACCGGCCCCTCAGTGCCGAGGAAAAGACTCTTTGCATTGCGCTCGGCCGGCGTTTGGCCGAGATTGCCGTCAAGCTCAGTTCCTGAGTTGCGAAAAGCCCTCTACCTCAGTGCCTGCACCAGCCTGCTGGCTTTGATCTTCCTGTGCCTCGCCTGGGAACTGTGGCTGGCGCCGCTGCGCCCCGGCGGTTCCTGGATGGTGCTGAAATCCCTGCCCCTGCTGCTGCCGCTCGCTGGCATACTGAACGGCCGGCGCTATACCTATCAGTGGGCGTCGATGCTGATCCTCGCGTATCTGGCCGAAGGCATTGCGCGTGCGTTCAGCGACAACGGGCTCTCGGCTGCGCTGGCGCTGGCGGAGGCCGTACTTGCCTTGGCTTTCTTCGCCAGCGCGGTATTCTATGCGCGCCTCGGCCGCCCGCACTGAGCAATGAAGGAGAATACGATGCGCACATACATTTGCATTTTCGCTTTGCTCGCCGTGCCGCAGCTTGCGGCCGCGGCGCCCTTCCCCAAGGCCGACCCTGCGGCCGGAGAGAAACTGCATTCGGCAGCCAATTGCGCCAAGTGCCATGGCGCGCGGGTCGGCGGCGACGGATCACGCATGTACACGCGCCCTGATCACAAGGTGACGAACCCGAGCAAGCTGCTCGCCCAGGTCCGGATGTGCAATACCCAACTCAACACCGGCTGGTTTCCCGAGGACGAGGAAAACGTCGCCGCCTATCTCAACCGCAAATTCTATAAATTCAAGTAGCCCCCCCCGCGGCACGCCTGCGCCGCGGGCCTGCGCTGGCACGCCGGCCGGCAATGCCGGCGCAGACGGCCCGCCTTGGAGTTCAAAATGAGGGGATAACTCCCCTCATACTCCCCTATATTG
>JAAOZY010000305.1 GCA_012274205.1 Betaproteobacteria bacterium | reverse complement strand
GAGGAAGTTATCGGGCGAAACTGGTTCGAGCTTTTCATACCGCCCGAAATTAGCGATGCGAAAGATGTTTTCGCAGCGATCCTCGCCAACCAGCCCGAAGCATTGCATCACGAGAACGAGATCCTCACACGTTCGGGCGGGCGTCGGCTCATTCGCTGGAACAATTCAGTGCTGCGCTCGGGAGCTGGCGACGTAGTTGGCACGGCAAGCATCGGCGAAGACATAACTGAGCAGAAGCGGGCTGAGATCAGAATCAAGCGCCTGAACCGCGTATACGCGGTGCTGAGCAGCATCAATACGCTCATCGTGCGCGTGCGCGACCGCGACGAACTGTTCAAGGAAGCGTGCCGCATCGCGGTCGAGGCGGGTGCGTTCAAGATGGCGTGGATCGGCGTCATCGACCCGCAAACGCGGGACGGCAAGGTCGTCGCTTGGCACGGCGGCGGGGAAGGCTACGTCGACAAGATAAGGCTCACGGCGCGCGACGGAACGCCTGATAGCGAGCGACCGGCCTGCCGCGCGTTGCGACTGTTGCAACCCGTGATTTGCAACGATTTTGCGGCGGACCCTTCCATGGCTCCGCTTCTGGATGAAATGCTAAGAAGAGGATACAAGTCCGTGGGATGTTTTCCGCTGACTATTGAAGGTCGGACGGAGGCGGTTATCGCGCTGTTTTCAGGCGAGGCCGATGTCTTCGACGAAGACGAGATGAAGCTCTTGAATGAACTGACCGGCAACATTGCATTCGCGATCGATCACATCGACAGGCAGGAGCGACTCAACTACCTTGCATATTACGATGAGCTCACCGGGCTCGCGAACCGCCACCTGTTTCTCGAGCGGGTGGCGCAATGCATGCGCAGCGCTGTCAGTGGCGGGCACAAGCTTGCCGTGGCCTTGATCGATCTGGAGCGGTTCAAAAACATCAACGACAGCCTAGGCCGGCCGGCGGGCGACGCGCTCTTGAGGCAGGTGGCGGAGTGGATGACGCGCATTACAGGGGACAGCAGCCTGCTGGCGCGAGTGGGGGCGGACCTTTTTGCCGGGGTGCTGCCGCAAGTAAAGCAGGGAGGCGACGTGGCGCGGCTTCTCGAGAAAACGATGCAAGCTTTCCTGGACCATCCGTTCCGCCTGAACGACGCCGTGTTCCGGGTCGCCGCCAAGGTCGGCGTAGCGCTATTCCCGGATGACGGTGCCGATGCCGAGACCTTGTTCAGGAACGCCGAGGCCGCGCTCAAAAAGGCCAAGGCGAGCGGCGATCGATACCTGTTTTACACGCAGAAAATGACCGAAATGGTGACCGACAGGGTCAACCTGGAAAATCAGCTGCGCCACGCGCTGGACAAAGGAGAATTCGTGCTCCATTACCAGCCCAAGGTGAACCTCGCGAGCGGCAAGCTCACCGGCGCCGAGGCGCTGATCCGGTGGAATGATCCGCGCACCGGTCTAGTGCCGCCGGGCCGGTTCATCCCGATCCTGGAGGAAACCGGATTGATTTATGAAGTGGGGCGCTGGGCGCTGCGCAAAGCCATTGAAGACTACCTGCGCTGGCGCGCCGCGGGGCTGCCCGCCGTGCGCATCGCGGTGAACGTGTCACCGCTGCAACTGCGCAATTCCGGTTTCATCGCCGAGATCGAGCAGGCAATTAGTATCGACGCGCATGCGCCGGCTGGACTGGAACTGGAAATTACCGAAAGCCTGATCATGGCGGACGTCAAGCACAGTATCGCCAGCCTGCAGGCGATCCGCGCCCTTGACGTATGCGTAGCCATCGACGACTTCGGTACCGGCTTCTCCTCGCTCAGCTACCTCGCCAAATTGCCGGTGGACACGCTGAAAATTGATCGCTCCTTCGTGATCGACATGACTACCGCCCCGGAGGGACTGGCGCTGGTGTCCACCATCATCAACCTGGCGCATTCGCTCAAGCTCAAGGTGGTGGCGGAGGGTGTCGAGACCGAGGAGCAATCGCGCCTGCTGCGCCTGCTGGCCTGCGACGAAATGCAGGGCTTCTTGTTCAGCAAACCGGTGCCGGCGGAGATCTTCGAAACAAGATTCCTGGCCCCGCCTCCCGCCGGTGACGAATAATGGTGTAGATATTGGTCGCGGATTACTCGCATACCAGCCAACCAATAACGTGATCGAGTGACTGCTTCGCGGGGAAAAATCGACTGTCTTCTTCTGGCCGTATCCGGCCGGTTGCGTCTCGCCGACCAGGGCTCGAACTTCGGACCAAGGGTTAGCAATTTTTTGTCCAGCGTAGATACGCCAAGCCTCCAAGAGTAAAGTTCCGAGCCTACATACTCCTCCGGTACTGCCCCCACCTCGAACAGCGCATTCGTGATCTGCCCCAGCGAGCAACAGCGCACCGCATCCACCAGCACCTCGAACACGTTTTGATTGTCGATCACCGCCTGCTGCAGGCGCGTGGCGCCTCCAACACCTCCTTTGAACTCATCATCCGAGGATGGCACCTGAACTATCGAACCTTGACTGCGCACATTGTTTGCGGCAATTCCTGCCGCTCGTTCGTGCGCTCGTGGATCAGTATGCAGGATCCGCCGCTCTTGACGAGTCGAAACTTTTCAGGCGATCGCGTTTCCCTGCCTTGCAGCGGCAATCCCGCCGCATCGCGTGGTCGAACCGGCTCTATCAACAAAATGCTGTCGCTCGTTAGCGCGTCGTCAGCAAGCCTTACGCTGCCGCGGTGAAGCGCCTTGCTGACCGCACTTTGCAGAGCTGCGCGGCTCTGCGCCGAAGCTTGGACTATGACGGCCGCCTGCTCAGGTTCCGGCGAAGGCGTTGCGCATGCGATGACAGCGCAGGATGTCAGCGCCGACAATAGGCACGGGGCCAGTTTCCTGAACTGATGCATACGGCAGCTATCGATACCAACGATTCTCGCGTAGCGGCGGTTTGACAATCGCGCCACCGTCCAACGGCAAATCAACGCCGGTCGCCTGAGCCGTTGAGGACTCGTCCCGAGGCATTGCCAAATTCGCGGGAGCAAAGCCGCTTGCGGCCGGACAGGTCGCCGTCGCACGGTACCGCAACGCCGCGGCGAACAGCCCTTCCAGAGGATCGCCCAAATCATGCGTAAAATCGTCGCCGACCGAGCAGCCCGGCACCAGCGTCCCGACGTTCGCGGCCGTATTGCCGGGTGAGAACCCGTCGGTATAGCCACCAAAGCCGGCATCGTTCACGCCCTTGAACTCGATCGAAAAGTAAGTCGTGCCGCAATTGTCCTGCGGATAGAAGCCATATGGTTTACCGCAAGTAGTCGATCCGATCTGGATTACCTGCACGCCGACGCCGCGCAGACTATTCATAATCGATTCGCTCGCCGAACAGGTTTCTGCGCTCGTAAGCACGTACACCGTTGACAGGTCGAGCGTGGGCAGGGCCTGTCCGCTCGCGACGGAAAAATTCTGCGATTGATCATAAAACGGCGTTGGAGCCAGGATCTGGCCGGTGACCGGATCGCTTGTGGGATACTTGTCGCTGAACTGGATGTTTTCGAACGTGCGGCCGTTTGTACGGGCCGCGCCGGCGATCATGTACGCCAATTCGCTGGCGATCGCGAGATAACCGCCGCCGTTGTAGCGGATATCGAGCACCAGATCACCGATGTTTGCGGCCTTCAATTGATTCACCGCGGCAATCAACTCGCTTTCAGCGGTCGCGATGTGGTCATTGAACAGCATATAACCGACGGTTCCGCTGCCCGACGCCACGGTCTTCACGTTCGATACAGGTGTGCTCGTGACATTTGCAGATACCATGGTCACCGTGCGCGAGATGGTCGCGCCTGGGTCGAGTAGTTCGAACTTGTGCAACTCGCCAGCATTGTTCGGATATAGCCCGGCGTTCAGGCTGTCTGCATTGCCGGTCGCAAGATCGACACCGTCAATAGTGAGGACCTGGGCGCCACGCCTGATATTAGCTGCGGCGGCCGGTGAACCGCCTTCGATAAACGCAACCACGACTTTGCGCGGTGGCGTCTTCGATAGCAGAGCCCATTCGGCGCCATATCCCGTCTGCACACCCGACTGCGACAGAGCAAGCCAGACGCTCGTCGGATAGGTGAAATGAAATTGGTCTTTCGGCTTTCCTGACAAGGTGACAGCGGAAGTCTTCAGCACGTTGAAATAGCCCAAGGTGGTAAAGCCGGCGGGATCGGTATCGGGAACCTCTCTGTACCAAAAATATAACTCGTTCGTCCAGGAGCGCAGCCATAGCTGCTCGGCCAGCGTACTGCCGGGCTGATCCGGATAAGGGAGAGCGGTATTCGGGTCCGTGCCGGTGCGCGGCGCCGCACACAGATTCTGATAATTTGACGAAGCCAGGTAGGTTCCGGCAACATAACTTACCTCCGTCGCCGCCGCAGTAGTGGCAGCGGTGGCCCCAGGCGATCCGGAGGCCTCGTCCAGACCGACGCCTGCTCGCGCGCCGCAGCCAATCAATATAAAGGCGCAAGATAATGCGATTGCGCGTTTAGCGAAGATGGCAAGAGTGTTCACAAGCGCTCCAATCTCGATTTCCGCAGCCGATGCGATAGGGTGCCAAGCGCAAGGTGCTTGTTCGGCGTGTCTGCCGATGAAACATACGAGCCAGATAAACAATCGGACCGTGCGCTGAATTTCATCGGCTGTCAATCGACCGGGAGTCACAAGGCGTTAGCGTTCGTCTCGGATTCCTGTAGTCCTTCCCTGCGACAACGCCCTATACTCTGCAGCCTGTTCAAGGAGACAGCGAATATGAATTCCGCTACGGAAAAAATGGGGCTTCAGCTTCGTTCCCTGGTTAAAAAAAGCGGCGAGCTGGAGCTTTCGCTGGTCAGTGTCCCGATGCCGGTCCCGCAAGCCGACGAGGTCGTGGTCCGCATCGAAGGCTCTCCGATCAACCCCTCCGATCTGGGGCTGCTCTTCGGCGCAGCCGACATGAACACGGCACGGCGCTCCGGCTCGGCCGCGCTGCCGGTGATTACGGCGAGCATTCCCGATGCCCTGATGCAGGGGATGGCCGGCCGCCTCGACCAATCCATGCCCGTGGGCAACGAGGGGGCGGGCGTGGTCGTGGACGCCGGCGCGTCCGACGAAGCGCAAGCGCTGCTCGGAAAGATGGTGGCCATCGTCGGCGGCGCCATGTACGCCCAGTACCGCAGCGCAAAGGTCAAGCAATGTCTCGTGCTTGCGCCAGGCACGAGCGCGGCCGAGGGCGCGTCCTGCTTCGTCAACCCGCTTACTTCACAGGGCATGGTGGAAACCATGCGGCTCGAAGACCACAAGGCTTTGGTGCACACTGCGGCGGCGTCCAACCTGGGCCAGATGCTCAACAAGATCTGCATAGCCGACGGGGTCGGCCTGGTGAACATCGTGCGCTCGCGGCAGCAGGCGGATTTGCTCAAGGCCCAGGGCGCGCGCCATGTCTGCGACTCCAGCGCCCCGAGCTTCATGCAAGACCTCACCGAGGCGCTCGCCGACACCGGAGCGACGCTGGCCTTCGATGCCATCGGCGGCGGCACGCTGG
>JAAOZY010000304.1 GCA_012274205.1 Betaproteobacteria bacterium | reverse complement strand
TGCGGAGTCGGTGCGCATTTCCTATGATCCGGCGCGCATCAGCTACGGCCAGCTGCTCAAGGTGTTCTTTTCCGTCGCACACGATCCGACCGAACTCGACCGGCAGGGTCCGGACACCGGCACCCAGTACCGCTCGGCCATCTTCTTCGCCAACGCCGAGCAACAGCGCGTGGCCAAGGCCTACATCGATCAATTGCAGTCGGCGCGCGTATTTCGCCGCCCCATCGTCACTGCAGTTACGCCCTTCAAGGCGTTCTACCCGGCCGAGGCCTATCATCAGAACTATCTCGCGCAGCATCCGGATCAGCCCTATATCATCTTCAACGACCTGCCGAAAATCGCTGCGCTGCGGCAGCAGTTTCCGGCGCTCTATGACGATCACTAGCATCCCTGTCTGCGCCGGCGCAAACAAGCCGGACTGCGAGCCCGGGCGCAGGTGATGAGCACGCCCGCACCACCCAGGGTGCCGCGGCAAAAACTGTGGCTTGCGGCCCTGCTTGCGGCGGCGCTGGTCGCAGCCTACGCGCTGGCGGGGTTCCTGCTGCTGCCGTGGCTGGTGCAGCGCGAGTTGCCGCGCTACGTCGAGCAGAATCTGCATCTGCGCGCGCGTATCGGCGAAGTGCGCTTCAATCCGTTCACACTCAGGCTGCAAGCACGCGGACTCTCGATCGAGACCCCAGCGGGACGGCCGCTGCTCGGATTCGCCGAAGCTGCGGCCGGGCTCGAATGGCGTTCGCTGCTGCGCCGCGCCTGGGTCCTGGACGAAGTGAGCCTGACTGACCCTGCGGTGCATGTCGAAATTGAAAACGACGGGCGGCTGAATCTGGCTGCGCTCGCCTCCGGAGCAGACAGCACGGTGGCGACGCAGGCGCCGCGCTTCGCCATCGCGCGCTTTTCTGTCGTCAACGGCAGCGTGGACCTGGAAGACCGGCGCCAGGATTACCGCACCCGGCTTGAACATCTTTCGATTGATCTCCGGTCGCTGTCAACGCTGAACGATGAACCGGGATCCTACGCGCTGCAGGGACAGACGCCGCAGGGGGCGAAGCTGAGCTGGAAGGGCACCGTTTCACTTGTGCCCCTGCGCGCAAGCGGTACGCTCGCGCTGCAGAATCTGGCGCTGGCGCAACTCAAGCCTTACGTCGACGACTACAGCGCTGTGCGCATCGTGGCTGGCCACGCGGAGATCGAACTGCCCTATACGCTGACGCTGGTGCAGGGCGAACCCCGCTTTGCCGTCAACGGCGCCAAACTGGACCTGCGCGGGCTGGCGTTGGCGCGCGGCGGAAAAACAGCGCCACAGGCGAATATCGGTCCGGTCGCCGTTGGCGGCATCGACTTCGATTCGGCGGCACGGCATGTTTCGGTCAAGACAGCGCGCATCGGCGCATCGAAGCTGATGTCGGGCAAGGACGCCCCGCCGCTGGCTACCAGCGGCGCAATCGCCCTCGACGGCGTGGAGTTCGAACTGGGCACGCGCCGCGGCTCGGTGCACAAGCTCACATTGGCCGGCGCCATGCTTGCAGCGGAAGGGGAAGCGAAATCCAGCGCGGCTCTGGGGCCGCTGGGCGCGGACGCAATCGCATTTGACGTCGGCACGCGGCGCGTTTCGGCCAAAGTCTTGCGCGCATCCGATGTCAGGCTGGCGCTGGAGCGCGACGCCAAGGGCGAACTGGATCTGCTGCGGCGCTTCGTCGGCGACGGTGCAGCCGGCGCCGAAGCGCCGCTCAGGTGGCAGGCGGACATCGCTGCGATCGAGCTCGCCAATGCGTCCGTGCGCTACTCCGATCGCACGGCGAAGACGCCGCTCGCAGTGGTGGCGGACGGGCTGGGCGGCCATTTCTCGCTGGACGCGGCGGTCGACGGGGAGGGCGTTCGCCTGCGCATCGACGCCCCGAATTTGGCACTGGCGCGGTTCGAGGCGGCGGCGTTGGCGCCTGCGCCGGGGACGCCGTCGCTGCGCCTGGTGAACCTGTCGCTGACGGGCACACGTTACGACAGCGCCGGAAAAACCCTGACGGTCGAAGCGGTGCGCATTGCCAGCATGGGCGCGGACACGGTGCTTGAGAACGGGCGCGCCGCGCTGCTCGATCTGCTGCCTGCAGTGAGGGCGGCGAAGCAGGATAGGCCGCTGTCCGTCAGGGCAGGGACGCTGGAACTGGCGGATGGCAGCATCAGCGCGGCCGACCGCGACAGCGGCATCGCCATGGTGCTGCAGCGCATCAGCGCCAAACTGCGCAACGTCTCGAGCGATTCGGCGCAGACGCTCTCCTTCGACGCGGGTGCCGATCTCAAGAGCGGAGGACACATCGCCCTGAACGGGCGGGCGCTGCCGGCGCGCGAACGAGGCACGGCGAAGATTGTGGCGAGCAAGCTGGCGCTCGCGCCGCTGCGACCCCTGCTGCAGCGATTTGCGAGCGCCAAGCTGATTTCGGGCACGGCTTCGTTCGCGGGCAAGCTGCGCGTCGGCGGCAAACAGGCGAAGCTCGCCTACACCGGGAGCGCCGCCGTCATCGATCTGGCGCTCGACGATCCGACCGGGGGCCGCTTGTTCGGATGGAAATCGCTTGCAAGCGATACGCTCGAGGCCAGCCTGTCGCCGGACCGCATCGCCATCGACGAATTGCGCCTGGTGGCCCCGGCGGGCAGACTGGCCATCGCGAAGGACGGCACCAGCAATCTGTCGCGCGCATTTGCCACCGGGCACGCTGTCGGGAAATCCGGCGCGGCGCAGCCTGCGGCACCGGCCGGGGCGGCTGCAGGCCCTGGCAAGGAGGCGGCGCAAAGCGCGGTAGCGGTCGCCGTGCGGCGTGTGCACGTCGAACAGGGCAGGCTCGATTTTTCGGACGAGAGCCTGAGCCCGGGGTTCGTGGCGAAGATCGTCGATCTGGCCGGAACGGCGAACGGCCTGTCGAGCGACCGCGAGGCGCGCAGCCAGTTCAGCCTCGAAGGCCGTGTCGACGAGTTCGGCTACGCGCGCCTGTCCGGCTCGGTCAATCCGTTTGCCCCGCGCGACCGCAGCAACTTTCGTGTCCAATTGCGCAACATCGACCTCGCCACAGTCTCGCCCTACTCGATGCGCTTTGCCGGTTACCGGATTGCGTCCGGGCGCATGGCAGTGGACCTGAATTACCGCGTGCGCGACAGTCTGATAGAGGGCAGCAATAAAATCACGCTGGAGAAGATTACGCTGGGCGAGCATGTCGACAGCCCGGACGCGCTCGATCTACCGTTCCGGCTCGCCATTGCGCTGCTTAAAGACCCGGATGGCACGATTTCGCTGGACCTCCCGGTCAAGGGCAATCTCGACGATCCGCAGTTCAGCCTGGCGCCGCTGATCTGGAAGGCGGTCGGCAATCTGATCGGTAATATCGTGGCAGCGCCGTTTCGGGCGCTGGCGCAGCTATTCGGCGGCGGCGCCGCCGATTCCGCGGGATCGATAGGATTCGAACCGGGCGGCAGCAGCTTGCTGCCACCCGAGCGGGAAAAACTTGCGCACATGGTCGACGCGCTGGCCAAGCGGCCGGAACTGAAGCTCGAGATTCCGGCGCATTTCGACAGTGAGGCCGACGCGCAGGCGCTTAAACGCGCGGCGCTAGAGCGCGAGATCGGCCGCCGGGCAGATTTCGCTTTGGCTGATGACGAAGCGCCAGGGCGGGTCAATATGGAAGACGGCAAGACCAGGACCGCTCTGCGCGCGCTGTATGCCGAGCGTTTCGGCAAGGCCGAATTCGAGCGCTTGCGCACCGAGGCGGAAGCGAAGGCGCGTGCGGCCAAACTGCCCGAGCCGCCGGTGGCCGAGCGGGTGCGCAATTTTGCCAGTGGCGCGCCGCAAATTGCCGACGCGCGCGAGTTTTATCGCAACCTGCTGCGGCGCCTGCGCGAGGCCCAGTCGGTGCCGCCGAATGCCTTGACCGAGCTTGGCCGGCAGCGCGCGCTCGCGATCGATGCGGCGCTGCGCTCTGCAGGCGCCGATCCGGCGCGCCTGGCAACGACTACCGATACACCGGGCGCCGACGCCGGCGCCAAGCAGGTCCAGGTACAGCTGCGGCTGGCGGTGCGCTGAGCAGAGGGAGGCGGCAGGCCCGCGTCCTCGCCGCCACGCCGTAGCTCAGGCGGCGCACTTCCGTGAACACTGCGGCCTGGCCGGGAAGGGCGTGCCCGGCCGCAGCGTCGAACAGCGGCGTGAAATACAGCTTGCCGTCGCCGAGGCTCGTGCCGGCTGGGTTAATATATCGCGCGCCGCGGATTCCTGCGGCTTTGCAGGATTGCACAAAGGAGACTCAGCATGGGTCGCAGCATACTCGATGAAGCGCACACTCACCCCGCAATACGCGAGATCGTAGCCGGCAATCATGCAGACATCGTGCGCGAGGTGCAGGCGGCCGTGTCCGCCAACGATATTGTCGTTGTCGGCATGGGACAGAATCCGTTTCCGAAGAAGGCGCGCAAGGTGCTCGAAGGCCAGGGGCTGCAGTTCAAGTACCTGGAGTACGGGACCTACCTTTCCGGCTGGCGGCGCCGCAATGCGCTGAAGATGTGGACCGGCTGGCCGACGTTTCCGATGATTTTCGTCAAAGGCGTGCTGGTCGGCGGCGCCAACGACCTGGAGAAGCTGAGCCATAGCGGAGAGCTCGCGCGACTGCTGGGTGGAAAAGTCTGAGCGGCAGCTGCGCCGGCGACAAACTAAGAGGCCATTTCAGAATTACCGAAATGGCCCCGATTTAGGGGAGCACGAGGGGAGCTATCCCCTCGTTTCGAAATGAGCTCCAAAGGAGGCTACATGCCACATATCGCGGCCGGAGACGGCGTCAAGCTCTATTACGAGGAGGTCGGTGCGGGTACGCCCATCCTGTTCGTGCACGAGTTCATGGGCGAATACCGCAGCTGGGAAGCGCAGCTGCGCCATTTCTCGCGGCGCTATCGCTGCATCGCGTTCAATGCGCGCGGTTATCCGCCATCGGATGTGCCTGAGAAGCTTGAAGATTACAGCTTCGAGCACCAGCGCGCCGGCATTCTCGCCATGCTTGAGGGGCTGAACATCGAGCGGGCCCACATCGTCGGGCTGTCGATGGGCGCTTTCGCCACCTTCTATTTTGGCATGCAGTGGCCCGAGCGCGCGCTGTCGCTGACGCTTGCCGGCATCGGCTCGGGGTCCATGCCGGAGACGCGCGCCGACTTCAAGCGCGAGTCGGAAGCGGCGGCGGACGCGCTGCTGGCCGAGGGCTGGGAAAAGAGCGCCGCGCAGCGGGTAGAATCGCCGACGCGGGTGCAGTTGCAGAACAAGAATCCGCGCGGCTTTGCCGAGTTTGTCGAGCTGGTCAAGCGGCATTCGGCCAGGGGCTCGGCGCTGACGCTCAAGGGCTATCAGGCGCTGCGCCCCTCGCTCGGGGACTTCGCGCGGCAGATGGCGCAGTGCCGCGTGCCGACGCTGATCATCAGCGGGGACGAGGACGAACCCTGTCTGGACGCCTCGCTCATGCTCAAGCGCCATATGCCCGCCGCAGGGCTGGCGTTGATGCCGCAGACCGGGCACGCCTGCAATCTCGAAGAACCGGAGCTGTTCAATCAGTTGTGCGAGAATTTCTTCCACCAGGTCGAGTCGGGCCGGTACCGCATGCGCGATCCGCGCGCGGCGCCCGGCCGCATACTTTGAGCGAGGGCGCGCAGCATGGCTGAGGCCGAGCCGGAACGCGGCAGCATGTCCTCGCTGCGCGACGTCATCGCCGCGCGGCCGCGGGTGTACCGCTATCTCAAGCCCACGCCGCTGTACCAATATTCCGGACTGAGCACGCTCATCGGCGCAAAGGTGTGGGTCAAGCATGAGAACCACCTGCCGGTGGGCGCGTTCAAGGTCAGGGGCGGGCTGAACCTGGTGGCGCAGCTGAGTGCAGCAGAGCGCGGCTCCGGGCTGTATACCGCCTCGACCGGCAACCACGGTCAGAGTATCGCCTATGCGGCGCGCGCCCACGGCGTGCATGCGACCAGCGCCGTGCCGCAGGGGGCCAATCCGGGCAAGGTGGCAGCGATGCGCGGCCTCGGTGCCGAGGTCGTTTTTCACGGCGAGGACTTCGATCGGGCGCGCGTATGGGTCACGCAGCTCGCCGCGGACCGCGGTGGGCGCTATGTCGGTCCGACGGAGGAGCAGCTGATTCACGGCGTGGGGACCTACGCGCTGGAAATCATCGAGGATCTGCCGCAGGTCGATGTCATCATCGTTCCGGTCGGCGGTGGCAGCGGTGCCTGCGCGACGGCCATTGTCGCCAAGAGCATCAACCCGCGCATACAGGTGATCGGCGTGCAGTCGGCGCAGGCGCCGGCGATTCAGATGAGCTGGGCTGCCGGCAAGGCGGTCAGCGCCGATATGAAGACCATCGCCGAGGGGCTGGCCACGCGCGTCCCGTTCGAGAACACGCAGCGCATCATGCGCAAGTACCTGGACGATTTCGTTCTGGTCGAGGACGCCGCGATCGAAGCTGCGATCCTGCTGCTGCTCGAGCACACGCACAATCTGGCCGAAGGAGCGGGGGCGGCCTCGCTCGCCGCCGCGATCATGCTCAGTCGAAAGCTGGCCGGCAAGAATGTGGCGCTGGTGCTGAGCGGGGGCAACCTCTCCTTGGATCAGCTGCGCCGACTGTTCGAGCGTCCGCGCACGCCCGCCGCCCAAGGCTGAAGGCAAATCACGGGGCGGCCGCCGCCTGCCCGACAAAATTTGTTCCGGACTGCCCCGGCCTCGTTCATAATGGCGCCGGCGGGCCGCCCCGCATCGCAGCGTAGTGAACCTGGTCAGGTCCGGAAGGAAGCAGCCACAGCTATATAC
>JAAOZY010000303.1 GCA_012274205.1 Betaproteobacteria bacterium | reverse complement strand
GCTTCCGCCCCGGCGTCACCGAGCGCCTGGGCCTGGGACCGGACGCCTGCCTCGCGCGCAATCCGCGCCTGGTCTACGGCCGCATCACCGGCTGGGGGCAGGACGGGCCGCTGGCGCAGGCTGCCGGCCACGACATCAATTACATCGCGCTGTCGGGCGCGCTGCACGCCATCGGGCGCAAGGGCGAGGCGCCGCTGCCGCCGCTCAATCTGGTGGGCGATTTCGGCGGCGGCGGCATGTATCTGGCTTTCGGCATCGCCTGCGCGCTATTCGAGGCGCGGGCTTCGGGCAAAGGTCAGGTGATCGACGCCGCGATGAGCGAAGGCGCGGCCAGCCTGATGGCGATGTTCTACGGGCGCATGGCAGCGGGCCACTGGCGCGATGAACGCGGCGTCAATGTCCTTGATACCGGCGCGCCCTGGTATGACACCTACGAAACCGCGGATGGAAAGCACGTGGCGATCGGTTCGATCGAAGGCCGCTTTTACGCCGAACTGCTGGCGCGGCTCGGATTGGATCCAGCCACGCTGCCGGGACAACATGAACGCCAGCGCTGGCACGAGCTGCACGCAGCATTCGGCGCCGCGTTCAAGCGCAAGACCCGGGACGAGTGGTGCCGCGAGATGGAAGGCACGGACGTGTGCTTCGCGCCGGTGCTTTCTCTGGCCGAAGCGCCGCAGCATGCGCACAACCGCGCGCGCGGCGCCTTCGTAGCCATCGACGGCGTGAGCCAGCCGGCGCCGGCGCCGCGTTTTTCGCGCACCCCCGGCGCCGTCCCCCGCAGCGCGCCGCAGCGCGGCCAGGGCGGGGCGCAGGCGCTGGCCGATTGGGGTTTCCCCGAGGCAGACATCGAGGGCTTTCGCGCGCGTGGCGCGACGATGTTCGACAGCTGAAATTGCCCTGCGCTCAGCCTTCGCCGGAGCGGTGCCGGCGGCCTGACAAGGCCAGGCTCAGCGCCTGTATCCACACCCTGTGCTTATAGGCGCGGGACATCGACGCATTGGCCGGGCTGGTCGAAGGCAGGCGACCATGGTTTTCCGGCCAGAGCCCGTCCGCGAGCGCAGGCAGCACGTGCTTGCGGTAGCTGGCCTCGGCCTTGGCGCCATTGAAAAAGACATGCGCAATCCGCGGATGGGCGCGATAGAACCCGGCGAAATCGTTGGCGCTGATGCTCGCGTCGTCGATGGCCGAATCCAGGCTGCCTTCGCGCACGCAGGATGCGAGCACGTCCCACAGCGCGATGCCGCTGGATTTCAGCGCGCGCGTCCGCGCGGCATAGGAAGCGGACGGCGCGGCGCCGGTGACATCGCCGAGGATGCGCCAGAACAGGTTCTGCGCATGTGCGTAGTACTGGCCGGCCGCAAGCGAGGCCTTGCCCGGCATGCTGCCGAGGATCAGCACGCGCGCCTTCGCGTCCGCGACCGGCGGAAAACCCTGAACCCGGGTCATGCGCTCATTGCTTCTGCGGCAGCGTCGCCGGAATCGTGAGCAGCGGCTGTTTCGGCATTTCGCTGCCGCTGAACAGCAGGCCCCAGAAAAACCAGACGCCGAGCGCCGCCAGCAGCGCGCACAGGACCAGCACATATTTCAGCGCCCGTCGCTCTCCAGCCTCGCTCTCTTCGATCCGGTCCAGGGCCTTGCGCACCTTGCGCAAGGCCGTCTGTTCGGTGGTGCGCTGCGCGTGCTCTTCGATGGCAGCGCGTTCGATGTCGTTCGGCGCTTCGGTGCTCATGGGGCTTGGCCCTCGTCCGCAAGGAACTGCCAACCGGCAGATCGGTGTGACGCCCAGTTTACGCCATGGCGCGGTTGCGGACGCAGCCGCAGCTTCAGGCAGGCTGCGCCCGACCCGCCATGCGCCGGCTGATATCGCGCCAGGTGGCGACGATGCGCGCCGCATTGTCGCCGCCGCGCACGATGGTTGCGGAGACCGAACATGGAACGATGGACCCGTCACGGTTCCTGAACGTGACGTCGATATCGACCGCCCTGCCGTCCTGCCTGATGGCTTCGAGCACGGCGTCACGGTCGCGGGGATCGGAGTACAGGGCATCCGCCGACGTGCCGATCAGGTCCTCGCGTTTGTACTGCCCCTGCGAGAGCGTCGCGACCTGCGGGCCTATCTCCAGGATGGCCCCGTCCAGACTCGTCTCGACATAGACATCCTGCAGATTGTCGTAGATGCGCCGGAATTTATCTTCGGTCTCGCGCAGCCTGCGGTTCGCCTCTGCCAGCTGCGCCATCTTGTCCTCGAGCTTGCGCTCAAGCGCCGACTCGTGCAAAGCATGGATGGCGGCATCGTCCAGCGGCGCGGCCGGGGCCGGTGCGACGCGCCCGCTCCACTGCCCCAGCACCGCACGCAGCTCGGTCAGGAACACGCCAGCCTCGAGCGGCTTGATCAGGTAGCGCACCGCGCCCAACGCAAGGGCGAACTGCTCGTCATCGGGGCGAACGTAGGTGGCGGAGTAGAAAACAAAGGGAATGGGCCTGAGCGTCGAATCCTGCATCCAGGCGCGGCACAGCGCGAAGCCGTCCATGTGCGGCATCAGCACGTCCGATACGACGACATCGGGCGGATCCCGGCGTGCATCGGCCAGGGCATCCAGACCATTGCCCGCAGCCGTCACCCGATAGCCGTTGACCTCGAGCAGCAGCTTGAGGAGATTGCGGTTCTCCTCGTGATCCTCGACGATCAGTACATGGTCCATGAAACGCCTTCCGGCCGTGCTTGCGCCGGTGTCGTCGAACTATTGACAGGAATTTGTTGAATCTCTGGCACGTCTGCCTCGCGGCGATTATGCTGGCCTCAAGGAGCTGCGATACTTGAGCGTAAGTCAATAATTATAAAGTAGAAAAAAAAGCACCCCGGGGTGTATCGAAGTTCCCCTCCTTTATCTATAAGCAATTTTCGCGCCATATTCAAGAACTTAGGCAAGGCACAGCGGACAGAATCGCAGCCACGCGTCCGGCTGCGTATTCGCCGGTGCCTCAGAATGGAATGGAAATCCCTGAAGCCGCGTAGCCGGTGTCAGCCGGGCAAGCGGTACTGCTGCTCCCGGAACAGGCGCAGGCAGGCATCGACCACGTCGGCGTCGTAGGCGCTGCCGCGGCCGCGTTCGATTTCGGCCAGCGCCTTTTCGATGCCCAGGCCCGGTCGGTAGGGCCGGTGCGAGGACATTGCTTCAAGCACGTCGGCCACCGCCATGATGCGCGCCTCGAGCAGGATCGCATCTCCCTCGAGGCCCTGCGGGTAGCCGCTGCCATCCATGCGTTCGTGGTGTTGCAGCGCGACCTCCGCCACCGGCCAGGGAAACTCGACGCCCTTGAGTACATCGTAGCTCGCCTGCGCGTGTCCCTGGATCAGCTGGTATTCAGTCGTATTGAGCTTTCCCGGCTTGGACAGAATTTCGGCAGGGATGGTGATCTTGCCTATATCGTGCAGATAGCCCGCAACCCGCAGCCCCTCCTGCCGCCGCGCATCGAAGCCGAGCGCGGCGCCGATCGCGACCGCGATCTCGGCCACCTTGCGCTGGTGGCCGCCGGTATAGGGGTCGCGCATTTCGCCCAGGGTCGTGGCCACCTGCACCGTGCTCATGAACGCGTTTTCGAGCTGCGCTACGTAGTGTTGAATCTGGTCCTCGGCGCGCTTTTTCTCGGAGATGTCCTGCATCATTCCGAGTATCGCCGGTCGGCCCTGATAGGTCGCGCGATTGCCCTGCAATCCAATCTCTATAATTGAGCCGTCCTTTCGCGCGGCGGAAAATGTATGGCTCACGCGACCGTCCTGTTCCTCAAACAATCGGCGCAAGGTGTCATTCGGCGCCTCAAGGGCATTCCCCGCTGCAATCGCTATCAGGTCTTTTCCCAGCAGTTCGGCTTCCGAGGAATAGCCAAGTATCTCGGCAAAGCGGGGATTGCAATAAGCGAGTTTCTTGTCCTGCACGATGAATATCCCGGTGAAGGACTGCTCCACCAGACTGCGGAACCTGGCCTCCGCTTCAAGCAGTTCTCTCTCGGCGCGCTTGCGCTGCCGCTCGTATTCCAGATTGTCCAGCGCATACGCCACGTCTACCAGCATTCGGTCAAGCAGCGCGTTCATTTCATCATCGAAGAATCCCGGTTCAGCGGCATTGAGCATGAACACGCCTATCGGCTCCCCGCCGCGCCGCAGCGGGATCGCCGCAAAGGACCCAATCCCTGCAGCCAGGACGATCGCGTTCCACGGCAGGCCGCTTAATTCGGCCGGCACAGCGTTGCGAATCACGATGCGGTTTTCGCGGAAGGCGATCGAAGCGGAAGTCTGGTACTCGGGCCGCGCCGGGTCGGTGCTGCAAACCAGCTCGGCCAGCAGCTTCTCCATTGTCCCGGCAAAGGCCACGTGGCGCAGGATCTTCGCCTTCTCGTCGGCGATCCGCACCACAGCGCCGCGCATCCCGCCACGCTCGACCGCGACGCGGCACATGTCCGCGAACAGGTCCTCCTCGCTGCGCGCGCGTGCCAGAATCTCGTTGGTATGGGACAGGGTGGCATAGATACGCTTGACGCGCCGGACCTGCTCCTCGGCAATCCTGCGCTCGGTAATGTCCTGCGCCCTGCCGCGCACGACAGGTTCGGCGACGCCTTCGGTACGCAGCGTGTTGTGGTATTCCCACCAGCGCGTCCTGCCGTCCGAGGTGCGGATTTTCATCAACCCGTGCGCCGTGCCTTCGATCCGAATCTTGTCGAGGTAGGCAGCGAAACCGGCGCGCGCGCCCTGGTCCAGAAGGTCGGTCAGATTCCTGCCGACCAGCGCCTCCTGCGCGTATCCGGTGAACCAGACTGCCGCCGCATTCACCGACAGCAGCTTTCCTTCCAGGTCGTGGGTGCAGATCAGGTCCTGGCTGTTTTCGACCAGATCGCGATAGCGATCCTCGCTCGCGCGCAAGGCTTGCTCGGCGCACTTGCGCACGGTGATATCGGTGCCCACGCCGCGGTAGCCGATGAACGTCCCCGCGGCATCGAACACCGGATCGCCGCTGATCGAAATGAAGCGCTCGGTGCCGTCCGTGCCCAGGCGCGACAGTTCGAATTGGCGAAACGGCTGGTGTGCGTCCAGCATGGCGCGGTGCGCGGCCCAGCCAGCCGCGTCCGGCGACAGATAGGGTATGTCCCAGCGGCGCTCGCCAATCTGCGCGCCGCGCTCGAACAGGGACACCGAGCTCGTTTTCTTCGAGGCCGAAGTCCGCTGCACCAGGCGGTGCTCGGTGTCGCTTTCCCAGTAGAAGTCCGAGGACATCTCGGTAAGATTGCGAAATCGCGTCTCGCTCTCCTCCAGCCTGCGTGTTGCCAGCTCCAGTTGCACGATCTTGTCCCCGAGCTTGCGCGCGAGCGCCGACTCGTGCAGCGCATGGGCCGCGGTTTCGTCGAGCGGCTTGGCCGGGACGGGTGCCGGGCGCCCGGTCCAATCCTGTAGCACCGCGCGCAGTTCGGCCAGGAACGCTTCCGCCTCCAGCGGCTTGATCAGGTAGCGCACGGCCCCCAGCGCAAGCGCGAATTTCTCGTCATCATCGCGAACGTAAGTCGCGGAGTAGAAGATGAACGGGATGGCCTTGAGCGCCGCATCCTGCGTCCAGGCGCGGCACAATTCGAAGCCGTCCATGTTCGGCATCAGCGCGTCGGAAACGACCGCATCGGGTGGATCGCGCCGCGCCGCGGCCAGCGCCTCCAGCCCGTCGCCGGCGCCGGTCACCCGGTAGCCGTTGACCTCGAGCAGGAGCTTGAGCAGACTGCGGTTCTCCTCGTGGTCCTCGACGATCAACACATGCTTCATCGGCATTCCTGGCCTCAAATCCGCCGCGGGAAGCACGCGTGCTCAGCGCGGAACGAAGCCCCAGTCTACGCCTTGTGCCGGCCGGCAGAACAGCACGGTTCGAACCGACCAGACCGTTCGTCCAGATTGACTGCGGTGGCAGCCTGCGCCGGCCTTAGGACAGGAATTGCATTACCGCGGCAACGGTCGCCGCAGGATCTTCTTCCTGCGGCACATGCCCGAGGCGATCGAACACGATCAGGCGGCTGGCGCCGATAGCGCGGTGAAAGCTGTCCGCGTCGGCCGCCGGAAGCAGCCGGTCCTGGGCGCCCCACAGGATCAGGGTCGGCAGCTTCAATTCTGCAATGCGCCCCGGGCGGATGTCCGCCGGCGCCTGCGCCAACCGCCGCGCCAGTGCGCGCCGGTTGCCCTGGTGCAGGGTGAGTTCGAAATAGCGATCGACCAGCTGCGGCGAAACCTTACCCGGGTCGGCGTAAACATTGCGCAGGCTGGACTCGATCACGCGGCGCGGCAAGCTGCGTTCCATCAAACGGTTGAGCAGCGGAATCCTGGCGATGCGAAAACCGAGCGGAATCGATTGCGGCTGGAACGGATAACCGGCCGCATCCACGAGAATCAGCTTGTCCACGCGCGCCGGATGCGCCAGCGCGGTCTCCCAGGCCACCTGGCCGCCGAAGGAGTTGCCCGCCAGCACGCAGCGCGGCACGCCGAGCGCATCGAGCATGGCGGCGACAAAGCGCACATAGCGCTCAATGCCATAGTTCGCGTCCGGCGGCGGCTCGGTCAAGCCGATGCCGGGCAGGTCGAAGCGGATTACGCGCCGCGTCGGCTTGAGCGCGTTCGTACATCCGTCCCAGGTATGCAGACTGGACGAAGTCCCATGCAGCAGCACCAGTGGCAGCGGGTCGTCGCGCGGGCCTTCGTCGCGCAGGTGCACGCGCATGCCCTGTACCTGCACGAACACCGAAGGCGCCTGCGCCCAACGCGCCTCGAGTTGCGCCAGCGGTCGGTCCGGCTCCCAGTTTGCCGCGACGACGAGCGCAAGCGCGAGCAGCGGCGCCGCAATCAGCGCGGCGAGGACCGACGCATACCAGCTCACTTGATCCTGGAATAAGGCGTGGGTGCGAGCATGTAGTTTTCGAGGTGGTGCAGGATCGGCCCCTGCTCCTCGGACTTGGCGCGCGCGGCCAGCCATTCCGGATCGGCCGAGAAGGCGTTCCATTTGCGCTCGCGCTCGGCCAGGCTTTCCCACTCCAGCATGTAATACAGGGCGTGGTTCGACGGTCCGATCAGCACGGTCCAGAAACCGGTTTGACGGATGCCGTGCTTCTCCCAGATCTTGAGGGTGACGTTGGCGAAGCGATGGTTGAGATCGGCCAGGCGGCCCGGCATGCAGTGATAGATACGCAGTTCATGGATCATGGTTCCCCGCTTCGGTTGGTTGTTGGAAGTGCGGCGGGATTTGCTAGCCAATAGGCCCGGCGCGTCGGCGCAAGTATCGTCGACGCGTGATGTGCGGTCAAACCTCGATCTTCAGCGGGCGCGCGGCGCGCCGAGGCGCGCGCGGATCGCGCCGTCGAGCGCCGCGACTGCGTGGAACTGGCCGCTGCGCTCCGCCTCGTGCACCATCTCGACCAGAACGGCGTTCAGCGGCGCGCCCACACCCAACTCCTGTCCGAGGCGAACCACTTCGCCGTTGAGGTAGTCGATTTCCGTCGGCCGATGGCGCCGCAGGCTTTGCAGCGTCGAGCCCAGCAGCGGCCAGCGGCTCTCGAAGCGGCGCGCCTTGGCCGCGGCCACCACAGCTGCGAGCCGCAACGGCAGCCATTCGATCAGATAAATCAGCGTCGCCGGCGTGTCGGGCAGCGAGCTCAGGCGTATGCCGGCCCGCTTTGCGACGCGCAGGCCCTCGAGCATGACCTTTACCGCCAGCAGGCGCAGCGCGGGATCGGCATAGATCTGATGAAAAGTGGCATTGCTCAGCGCGGGAAACGCGTTGTTCAGGTTGACGATCAGCTTGAGCCAGTGCACGCCGCGGATATCGTCCGACAGGCTCGTCGGAACGGCAGCGCGCAACACCGCCGCGACGGCTTCGGTCTGCGCGTCGTTCGGGCCGAACGGGCGCCCGATCACCAGCGGACCGGGATAAAGCAGGGTCACCGTCCCCGCAAGCAGATAGGTCGCGTGGATGTTCACCACGGCGCTGATGAGCTGCTGCGGCGACAGCACGCTGGCAAGCAGCTCGTCGCTGCGCACGCCGTTCTGGAAGCTCACCAGCGGCACGCCATCCAGAAAAGTCCGATTCGCCTGCACTGCGTCGACCACGTCCTGCGTCTTGACCGTGAGCAGCGCGAGTTCGGGACGAAAATCGAGTGTTTCCGCCGCGGCGACGCGGACGGTGAATGCGCCGCGCGCGCCATCCACGCGCAAGCCGTCGCGGCGGATCGCCTCCACCTGCGCCGCGCGGCCGATCAGGGTGATTTGATGCCCCGCCCGGCGCAGCAAGGCGCCGAGCGCGCTGCCGATCGCGCCGGCGCCGATGATCGCAATACTTTTCATTGTCCCTGCATTGGTCGTGCGGCCAGGTGCGAAAGTATATGCCCCTGCGATAAGCTGCGGTTTCGCCGGCGTCCGTTACGGCAAGGAAGCCGCCGAACTCGCCTGGCGCCGCACCATCGAATTTCTGCATTCGGCGCTCGGCGCCTTAGGAGCTCCGGCAAGCCCGATTTTGCGCAGGCCGGCTTTGGTGCGGCGCAAGGTGGAAAAACTGCCGGGATCAGGTATTGTTTGCGCGCTTCAGAGAGCGGGGCAGGGGCGCGATAAGCCACCACCGCCGCACGACCCGAAATCCCTAATTGAAGGATGGATCCCATGCTCAAAATATTCGGCATACGCAAAGCATTGCTCACGCTGGCAATCTTCGCCCTGTCGGCGACTGCCGCGCAGGCGGACACCAAGATTCATTGGTACGGCCAATCCGCGTACAAGATCGAAACGCCCTCCGGCGGCGTGATCCTGATCGACCCATGGCTGACCGTCCCGACCAACCCGGACAAAAATTCGATCACGGAGCTGGGCAAGGTCGATTACATCCTGATCACGCACGGCCACCGCGACCACGTCGGCGACGCCCTCGAGATCGCCAAGAAGACCGGCGCCAAGGTGCTCGCGCCGTACGGGCTGGGATTCAACCTGGTTTCGGTGCTCGGCTTTCCCCAGGACCAGGTCATGACCGGCGGCAACGTTGGCGGCACCATCGACTTGCCCGCTGCCGGCGCCAAGGTGATGATCGTCAACGCGCTCCACGGCTCAGAGCTGACTGCGCCGCAGCTGCCCCAGCCCGCGCCCGGCCAGCCGGCCGCGCTCACCAGCGGTAACCCGGTGGGCTACGTAATCGAGATCAAGGGCGGGCCGACCATCTACCACACCGGCGACACCGCCGCGTATGAGGACATGAAGCTGATCCCCATGTTCCACCACATCGACCTGATGCTGGCGTGCATCGGCGGGTACTTCACCATGGACCCGGCGGGCGCCGCCCTCGCGGTGCAGTGGGTCAAGCCGACGCACGTGATCCCGATGCACTTCGGCACTTTCGGCCTGCTCGCCGGCACGCCGGCGCAGTTCAAGGGGGCGCTGGACAAGCGCGGCTTGGGCAAGCGCATGATTGAAATGAAACCGGGCGAAGATCGCAGCTTCTAAACTCAGGCATTGGGACGAGGGAAGGCATTCCCTCGTCCTGTCCGCGACGCTCAGGCCCAGAGACCGCGCAGCTTCCCCGCGACGTCCACCTTCGCCGTGCCCCCGGCCGCGACATCTCCTGTTTCGATTTCACCCCAGGTCACGGCCTCCAGGCAGCCCATCACTTCGCGCGTGAGAAAGCGGCTCTTCGCGCCGTACACATGCCGGTCGCCGCTGCGCGACTGCTGCGTCACGTAGTACTTGAGCGGCGCGATCAGGTCGAGTTCGGTCTTGGCGCGCGTCATCGCCACGTACAGCAGCCGCCGCTCTTCCTCGACCAGCTCCGGGCGCCCGGTGGAAAACTCGGAGGGGAAATTGCCGTCGGCGACATTGAGCAGATGCACCGCGTCCCACTCCTGGCCTTTGGCCGAGTGGATGGTGGAGAGAATCAGGTAATCCTCGTCGAGCAGCGGCGTGCCGGCGAGATCGCCCGAAGCCTGCGCCGGATCGAGCGCGAGCTCGGACAGGAAACGCTCGCGCGTGCCGAATTGCTGCGCGATGCGCTCGAGCTGCAGCAGATCTCCGGCGCGCACCTGCGCGCTGTCGTGCAGACGCTCCAGATGCGGTTCATACCATTCGCGCACGCGCCCCATCTGCCCTTGCCACGGCCCCTCGGGCGTGGCAAGCGCGCGCATCAGCCCGGCAAATGCGGGCCAGGCCTCGCGCGCCAGCGGCGGCGGCGCGAACTGCTGCAGGCCGGCCCAGGCATGCGCATTCGCGGCAAACGCATCGAAACACCTGGCCGCCGCGGCCGGCCCGACGCCGGGTATGAGCTGCAGCGCGCGAAACGCAGCGATGCGGTTCTTCGGATTGTCGGCCCAGCGCAGCAGCGACAGCGCGTCCTTCACGTGCGCGGCCTCGAGGAACTTCAGGCCGCCGTATTTCACATAGGGGATATTGCGGCGCACCAGCTCGAGTTCGAGCACGTCGGCATGATGCGAACTGCGAAACAGCACCGCCTGGCGCTTAAGCGGCACGCCGCGCTCGCGCGTCTCGAGCACGCGCGTGACCACGTACTGCGCCTGCCCCATGTCGTCCAGCACGGTCACGTAGCGCGGCCGCGCGCCCGCGCCGCGCCGCGCCTGCAGCGTCTTGCGGTATTGCCGCTCGCCGCCGGCGATCAGCGCATTAGCCGCGTCGAGGATGCCCTGGGTCGAGCGGTAGTTCTGCTCCAGCGTCACTACCTCCGCCGTCGGTGCAAACTGAGCGGGGAAGCCGAGGATGTTCTCCACCGTGGCTGCGCGAAACGAGTAGATCGACTGGGCGTCGTCGCCGACCACGGTGAGGCCTGCGCCCGAAGGACGCAGGCCTTTCAGGATTTCCGCCTGCAGCACATTGGTGTCCTGGTACTCGTCCACCAGGATCTGATCGAACTGCGCGCCGATGTCGCGCGCGAGCCCCGCGTCCGCACACATCGCATGCCAGTAGAGCAGCAGGTCGTCGTAATCGAGCGCCTGGTGGGCAAGCTTGCGCTCGACGTAGGCGCGATACAGGCCGGTCAGTTCCTGCTCCCATTCGGCGCACCAGGGAAACACCGTGTCCAGGGTTTCTGCAAGCGGCCGCTGGGTGTTTACCCGGTGCGAGTAGATCGCGAGGCAGGTGTCCTTGCGCGGGAAACGCTTCTCCGCCTTGGTGAGCCCGCGCTCGTGGCGCAGCAGGTCCATCAGGTCGGCCGCATCGCCGCGGTCGAGCACGCTGAAATTCGCATCCAGCCCGACGCGCGCCGCGTAGCTCCGGATCAGGCGGTTGGCGATCGAATGGAAGGTACCCGACCAGGGCAGCTTCACCTCGGCCTGCGTCTCGCCGACGATGCGCTGCGCGCGCCGCGTCATTTCGGCGGCCGCGCGCCGCGTGAACGTCAGCAGCAGGATGCGCTGCGGATTCACCCCCTGTTGCACCAGATGAGCTACGCGATGCGCGAGCGTGTTGGTCTTGCCGGTGCCGGCGCCGGCGATGATCAGCAGCGGCCCAGCATGGAACGCGCCGTCCGGCGCGCGCTCGCCGTAACCGGCGGCGGCGCGCTGTGCCGGGTTCAGGGTGTCGAGGGTGGAGACGGCTGCCATGCGGCAACTATAAAGCATGGCTGTATGTTTATCCAGTAGCAAAGGCCCCCGAGAACATCGTGCGCTCTACCAGCCGCTGCCGCCGCCCCCTCCGC
>JAAOZY010000302.1 GCA_012274205.1 Betaproteobacteria bacterium | reverse complement strand
GCGCTGCCCAGCGCGCGCGTGTTCAACAGCGGCAAGGTCGCCGATACCATCGACTACGCGGTGGTGATCGACCGCATACGCGCGATTCTGCTGGCGCAGCACTACGGCCTGGTCGAAACACTGGCGGAGCACGTCGCGGAAATCCTGCTGACGGAATTCCAGGCGCCGTGGGTGCGCGTCAGCATCGCCAAGATCGGCGCCCAGCGCGACGCGCGGCGTGTGGGCGTGGTGATCGAACGCGGCAAGAAGTAGGGGGCGGCCCCGATTGCCCGATTGCACGGTCCCCAGCCGCACCCGGGCGCAAATTACTCCAGCGCCACTTCAACCGCTTTGGCTTCCAGCAGGCGCAGAATCTCGGCGGGGGCCATGCCCACCAGATAGCCGCGCCGGCCGCCGTTGATGTAGATTTTGTCCAGCCCGAGCACGCTTTTTTCGACGTATACCGGCAGGCGCTTTTTCGTGCCGAAGGGCGAGGTGCCACCGACCAGATAACCCGAATGGCGGCTCGCCGCCTCTGGCGCGCACGGTTCGACTTTCTTCGCGCCGATCTGGCGCGCCAGATTCTTGGTCGAGACTTTGCGGTCGCCGTGCATCAGCACGATCAGCGGGCGCCTTGCTTCGTCTTCCATGACCAGGGTTTTGACCACCTCGTGCTCGGACACGCCCAGTTCGCGCGCCGATACCGCGGTGCCGCCATGCTCCTCGTAGGCGTACGGATGCTCGGTGTAGGCGACGCCGTGTCTTTTCAGCATCGCCGTCGCCGGCGTTTCCGAAACATGTTCCTTCTTGCTCACGCGCCCACTCTGGTCAAATTCGGCCGCTGCGCTAGCCGCGCGGATGATGCTTCTGGTGCAGCAGCTTCAGGCGCTCGCGCGCCACATGCGTATAGATCTGCGTGGTGGAGATGTCGGCGTGGCCGAGCAGCATCTGCACCACGCGCAGGTCGGCACCGTGGTTCAGCAGGTGGGTGGCGAACGCATGGCGCAATGTGTGCGGCGACATCGGTTTGCCCGGCACCGCGGCGCGTGCGTGCCGTTTGATCAGGTACCAGAAGGCTTGGCGTGTCATTGCCGCGCCGCGCGCAGTGACGAAGGCTGCGTCGGACTGCGCGCGTGCGAGCAGCCGCGGCCGCCCATCGCGCAGGTAGCGAGCAAGCCAGGACGATGCTTCCTCGCCCATCGGTACCATGCGTTCCTTGCCGCCCTTGCCGAACACGCGCACTACGCCCATGTCCTGGCTGATCTCGATCAGTTTCAGCCCCACCAGCTCGGACACGCGCAGTCCGGTGGCATAGAGCATTTCCAGCATGGCGCGATCGCGCAGGCCCATTGCGGTGTCCGCGTCGGGCGCGGCGAGCAGCGTTTCCACGTCGTCCTCCGTGAGCGATTTGGGAAAGCGTTGCGGCTTTTTCGGGGTGTCCAGCTTGAGCGTGGGATCGGCGGCGAGCCGGTGCTCGCGCAGCGCGTACTGGAAAAAGCGCTTCAGGCTGGAATGCAGCCGCGCCTGCGAACTCGCGCGCAGGCGCGCGCCGGTGTAACGGAACGCGAAATAGGCCGACAGATCCTCCTCGCGCGTTTCGAGCAGGCCGCGCGCACGCTCGCGCACGAGCCACCCGCCGAACAGGCTGAGATCGCGCCGGTAGGCTTCGAGTGTGTTCTTAGACAGGCCATCTTCGAGCCACAGATGGTCGCAGAATTCGTCGAGCAGGCTGGCGTCGCCCTCCTTCATGGCGCCGTTCGCGCGCGCCTCAGTCCGCGCGCGCTTCATGCGCGAGCAGCCAGCGCTTGACCTCGATCAGATAGCCGCTGCTGTTATGGGCGAAACCGCCGAGGCCATTCGCGGCAACGACGCGATGGCAGGGGATCACCAGCGGAAAATAATTCGTGCCACAGGCCTGGCCCACTGCGCGCGGCGCGCTGCGCAGCCTGCGGGCAAGCTCGCCATAGGTCCGGGTCTCACCCAATGGAACTGCCGCGATCTGTTCCCATACGCGGCGCTGGAACGCAGTGCCCAGCGGCTTCAGCGGCAGCTCGAAGCGATAGTCCGGGTCGGCAATATATTTTTCGATTTGCGCGCAGGCGCGTTCGGCAAGCGCGTTCGCCGGCGCACGCGCGCCGGCGCTGCGCGGCAGATACACGATCTCCGCCAGCGCATCTCCTTCGGTGCGCACACCGACTATGCCGAAGGGCGTGGCGAGCTGCGCCTGAAACCTGCGCGCGCCGGTTGTTTCGGCGGTCTTGCCTACGCTGGACGCGCGCCCCTGACTGGTGCCGATGTTCATGGATAATGATCTGTTTTTATGGGTAAATTTACCTGATACCGAAGCCAGCACCTGGCGCGAATATATCAGCATGCCCGAAATACGGGCTTCCCCGCGCAGAATCTGCTAACATGTTGAATTTTCTGGTCTTCCAAAGCCGCCCACGGGGCAGTTCTGGTCCAGGCATTTCAACCCAGGTTCGAGCAAGATCAGGCGGGGGCAAGCAGCTGTTGCTTTCGTGCCGGTTCGCGACACGAGCTGCAATACCCTAGGTAATCCGTTGCAGCAGTTTTTCTGCAACGGATTACCTAGGGGAGCGCGAGGGGATGTAGCCCCTCGCATTGTCATCGCCTTTTAGACTGTTTCCCATGACCCGCCCAATTCGCAATATCGCCATTATCGCCCACGTCGACCACGGCAAGACCACGCTGGTCGACAAGTTGCTGCGCCAGTCCGGTACCTTCGCCGCCTATCAGCATGTGCAGGAGCGCGTGATGGACTCCAACGACCTGGAGCGCGAGCGCGGCATCACCATTCTCGCCAAGAACTGCGCCGTCACTTACGAAGGCACGCACATCAACATCGTCGACACGCCGGGCCACGCCGACTTCGGCGGCGAAGTCGAGCGCGTGCTGTCCATGGTCGACAGCGTGCTGTTGCTGGTCGATGCGGTCGAAGGTCCCATGCCGCAAACCCGCTTCGTCACGCGCAAGGCTCTGGCGCTGGGCCTGAAGCCCATCGTCGTGGTCAACAAGGTCGACCGCCCGAGCGCGCGGCCCGACTGGGTGGTGAACCATACGTTCGAATTGTTCGACAAGCTCGGCGCGACCGAGGCCCAGCTCGATTTTCCGGTGATTTACGCCTCGGCGCTGCACGGCTGGGCCGCGGCGGACATGAAGGATGCGCCGAAGTCGATCGATGAGCTGAAAGACGACCAGAAGTACAACATGCGGCCGCTGTTCGACGCCATCCTCAAGCACGTGCCGGTGCGCGAAGACGATCCCAACGGTCCGCTGCAGCTGCAGATCTGCTCGCTCGACTACTCGAGCTACGTCGGCAAGATCGGCATCGGCCGAATTTCGCGCGGCCGCATCAAACCCCTGCAGGACGTGGTGGTGATGAACGGCCCGGACTCGCTTCCGGTCAAGGCGCGCATCAACCAGGTGCTGACCTTCGAAGGCCTGGAGCGCGTCGTCTCGGATGAAGCCGTCGCCGGCGATATCGTATTGATCAACGGCATCGAGGAAATCGGCATCGGCTCGACCATCTGCGCACCGGAGCAGGCCGATGCGCTGCCCTTGCTGCGCGTGGATGAGCCGACGCTGACCATGAACTTCATGGTCAACAATTCGCCGCTCGCCGGCCGCGAAGGCAAATTCGTCACCAGCCGCCAGATCCGCGAGCGTCTGGAGCGCGAGGTCAAGAGCAATGTCGCGCTCAAGGTCGAGTTCACCCAGGATTCCGACACCTTCATCGTCTCCGGGCGCGGCGAGCTGCACCTGACCATCCTGCTGGAGAACATGCGCCGCGAAGGCTATGAACTCGGCGTCGGTCGCCCGCGCGTGGTGATGAAGGAAATCGACGGCGTGAAGCAGGAACCGTACGAACTGCTGACGGTGGACGTGGAAGAAGGCCACCAGGGCGCCGTGATGGAGGAGCTGGGCCGGCGCAAGGGCGACATGCAGGACATGGTGTCCGACGGCCGCGGCCGCGTGCGCCTGGAATATCGCATCCCGGCGCGCGGCCTGATCGGCTTCCAGGGCCAGTTTCTCACGCTTACGCGCGGCACCGGACTCGCCAGCCACATATTCGACGACTACGGCCCGGTCAAGGGCGACATGGACGAGCGCCGCAACGGCGTGCTGATCAGCCAGGAGGACGGCGCCGCTGTCGCCTACGCGCTGTGGAAGCTGCAGGAGCGCGGCCGCATGTTCGTCGCGCCGGGCGAGGCCCTGTACGAAGGCATGATCATCGGCATCCACTCGCGCGACAACGATTTGGTGGTGAACCCGATCAAGGGCAAGCAGCTGACCAACGTGCGCGCCTCCGGCACCGACGAGGCGGTGCGCCTGGAACCGGCGATAGAACTCACGCTGGAGAAGGCGGTGGAATTCATCGCCGACGACGAGCTCGTGGAAATCACCCCGAAATCGATCCGGCTGCGCAAGCGTTACCTGAAAGAGCACGACCGCAAGCGCGCCTCGCGCACCCAGGCCGTCGCTTAAGACGCCGGGGTTGTGGGAGCGGCGCCCTCGCCGCGATCAGTGCCGGCTTGAAGTCCGATCGGCCCGAGGGCGCGCCTCCCACGCCCGCCGCTCAGGCAGGCGCAGCCGGCGCGGAGCCGCGCCGCAGGAACTGCAGCGCCAGCGCCGCAACCACAAAACCGAAACCGATGATATCGGCCGTCGTCGTTGGATAGACCAGCGCGAATCCGGCGATGATCAACATCCAGCGCTCGAGCAGATTGGTCTTGATCAGCGCCCATCCCTGAAAGCCACCGGCGAGCGCGGCGATGCCGATCGCCGCAGTCAGCGTCACCTCGGCGATCGACCACCAGTTGGCCGTGGCCAAAGCCTTGGTCGATCCCATCAGCAGCAGGCCCTGGCCGCTCGGGTCGAGCACGAACATGAACGGCACCAGAAAGGCAGGTACCGTGTATTTCCAGCATTGCATGGTCGTCTTGTAGGGGTCGCCGCCGGTGATAGCCGCGGCCGCGAACGGCGACAAGGCCGTCGGCGGCGAGACCTCGGACAGCACCGCATAGTAGAAAATGAACATGTGCGCGGCAAAATCGGGCACGCCGAGCTTGATCAGCGCCGGCGCGGCGATCACCGCGCAGATGATGTAGGAGGCGGTCACCGGCACCGCGAGCCCGACGATCCACACGACCAGCGAGGTGTACACCGCGGTCATCAACAGCGATCCGCCGGCATAGTCGATCACGATGGAGCTGAACTTCAGCCCGAGTCCGGTGAGCGTCACCACGCCGACGATGATGCCGGCGCCGGCGCAGGTGGCGGCCACGTTGAGCACGCCGATCGAGCCGCCCTCCATGGCCTTGACGAAGGGCGAGTTGAAGATCAGCGGCAGCAGCGGGCGCTTGCCGCGGAACAGGTCGTAGGAAAACAGCGCCGTGTCGCTGCGCAGGAAACTGGTGACGAAGGACACCACCGTCGCCCAGAACACCGACAGCACCGGCGAAAAACCCCACATCATGAAGGCGACAATCGAGATCAGCGAAAGGAAGTGGTACCAGTAGTGCTTGGTCAGGTTCCACACGGTATCGGCCTTTTCGATCAGCAGATCGCCCATGTGGTATTTGCGCGCGTCGATCTCGACCATCAGGAACAGCGCGAGATAGAACAGGATGGTCGGGATGCAGGCCATCAGCAGCACGTCGAGATAGGAAATCTTCAGGAACTCGGCGATCAGGAAAGCCGCAGCACCGAGCACCGGCGGCGAGATGATTGCGCCGAGTCCGCCCGCGGCGAGCAGACCGCCGGCAGCGTTCTTCTCGTAGCCGGCTTTCGCCAGCATCGGCCAGGCGACCGCGCCCAGGGTCACCGTGGTCGCGACGCCCGACCCCGAAGGTCCGCCGAGCAGGAACGAGGCGAGCACCACCGTGCGCCCGGCGCCGGTGGGTTTGCCCCCCATGGCGGAGAAAGAGAAGTCGATGTAGAACTTGCCCGCGCCCGAATACTGCAGGAAGGCGCCGAATATGGTGAACAGGATGATCAGCGAGGACGATACGTCCACGGCCACGCCGTAGATGCCCTCCAGGGTCATGTACATATGCCCGACCAGTCGGCCGACTTCGTAGCCCTTGTGCGTCCAGGGATGCGGCAGGTAGGCGCCGAACAGCGCATAGAGTATGAACGCGCTGGTGATCGCCGGCATGATCCAGCCGTTGGTGCGCCGCATGACCTCCATCACCATCAGGATCAGGGCGACGCCGAAGAAAATGTCCCAGTCGTTGGGCGAGGTATTGCGGTCGGTGAAATCGTCGCCGCCCTGGATCAGGTACACCGCCACGGCGACCGACATCAAAGCCAGGATCCAGTCCCACCACATGATGCGATGGCGATAGCGCTGCGCCACCGGAAACACGAGGAAGCCGAGAAACAGCACCCAGGCGACGTGTATCGGGCGCAGCGTCTGCGTTGCGACGATGCCGTAGGCGGTATACAGGTGGAACGCCGACATCGCCACCGCGGTAAACGTGATGAAACCGGCGAGCCAGCCGGAGAGCTTGTTGGCCGCCCCTTCTTCCTCTTCGATGAATTCCTCGGCCTTCTTCAGCGCTTCGTCGCTGATGATGGTCTCGTCATTCCGCGCGGGCTTGGTCTGTTCGCTCATTGCGCTATGGCCTTTGATGTGCGGCGGCGCGCGCCGCTGTCACGGCGCGCGCCGGTCCGGAGGGACACAAAAAAACCCCGCCGGTAGGCGGGGTCTGTGCAGTCGGAAAGGTCAAACGAAATCTCAGTTGAGCTTGACACCATGCTCGGCAAAGTACTTCGCCGCGCCCGGGTGATAGGGAATCGGCGTGGCCGAGGCCTTCTGGTTCTCGAGCTTGAAGTTCGCCGCTTCCTTGTGCACGTTGATCAGGTCCTGGCGCCGCTCGAAGATCGTTTTGACGATGTTGTAGGCGGTCTGGTCGTCCATGTTGGCGTTGGCAACGAGGATGTTCATCACCGTAGCCTGCTTGTTGTCGACGTCCATGCCGCGGTAGGTGGATTTTGGAATAGTGTCTTCGACGTAGAGATTGCCGTATTTCTTGTTCATCGCCGGCACCAGGTCCGCGTGGTCGATCATCTTGATCTTGGTGCCCGGAGTGTTGGCGAGATCGGTCACGCCGGCGGTGGGCAGCCCGCCGACCCAGAAGAAAGCGTCGATCTTGCCGTCTTTCATCGCATTCACCGATTCGGCCACGCCGAGGCGCTCGCGCTTCATATCCTTGTCCTTGTCCAGGCCGGCCGCTTCGATCACGCGAAAGGCCATCACTTCGGTGGCGCTGCCGGGCGAGCCGGTCGATACATGCTTGCCCTTGAGGTCGGCGATCTTGTTGACGCCGCGGCCCTCGACCGACACCACGTGCATGCGGTTCGGATACAGCACCATCAGCGTGCGCAGCGGCACCTTGTGCCCGACAAATTTGCCCTCGCCGCGATAGGCATCCTGGCCCGCGTCTGCCATGGCCAGCCCGATGTAGGGTTTACCGCTGTCGATCAGCTTGAGATTGTCGACCGAGCCGCCGGTGACCTCGGCTGTGGCCTCCATGCCCGGGACATGTTTGGACAGTTCTGCCGCCATGCCGCCGCCCATCGGGTAATACACGCCGCCGGTGCCGCCGGTGGCGATGGAAAGGTTGATCTTGTTCTGGGCCGCGAGCGGCGCGGACAGGGCGATCATGGTCGCAAGGCCCAGGGCCTGGATACATTTCTTCATCTCAATCTCCTCATGCTTGGTTAAGTCCGTTGCGGACAGCCGATTGCGGATCTGGTATGTAGTGCCCGCATTCACGCGGATTATATACGCTTGCGCATTCGGCCGCGCGGCGGGCGCGGCTTGCGGCGCGGACGCGGCGCAAGCGGATATACTGCACATTTTCGCGCTGAGGCCTCGAACGATCATGGGTGCATTGCGACCGATTTTCCTGTTTCTTGCGATGCTGAGCGCGGCGGCCGCGTTCGCCGCCGACCCGGCGCCGCGCTACAACACGGTCGAGCTGCAGGCCGAGGCGCAGCGCGAGCTCGCGAACGACACCATTACGGCGAGCCTGTACGTGGAATTGAACGATGCCAATCCTGCGGTTCTGGCCGCTGCTGTGAACAGGGCAACGAACGAGGCCTTGCGCGTGGCGCGCGAGTACGCCGGCGTGCGCGTGCGCTCGGGCAACAACCAGACCTATCCCGTCTACGCCAAAGGCAATGTGCTGCAGGGCTGGCGTGTGCGTGCCGAGATCCGCCTCGAAAGCCGGGACTTCGAAGCGGCTTCGCGCCTGATCGGCAAGCTGCAGGCGGGGATGCAGCTCGGCAATACAGCGTTTTCGGTTTCGCCGGAAGCGCGGCGGCAGGCGGAGAACGAGCTCATTGCCGAGGCGATCGCCGCATTCAAGGCGCGCGCCGACATCGTGCGCGGCGCGCTCGGGGGCCGCAGCTACAAGATCCAGCACCTCAACGTCAATGCCGGATACAGCGCGCCGCCGCCGCGCTTCGCACTCGCACGCTCCATGGCGGCCGCCGCGCCCGAGGTGCCGGCGCCGAACTTCGAGGGCGGGATGAGCATGGTCACGGTCACGGTGGGCGGCGCGATTGAAGTGCTTGACTAGCGTGTGCCCGGCGCGGCCGGCGCGCGCATGAAGGGTGTAGCCCTGCCGCTGGCGATCACGCTCGCGGTGCAGGCGCTCACCTCCATGGCGATGATCGCGCCGTCGGTGATGGCGCCGGTGGCGGCGCCGCAGCTGGGCGTCTCCGCCCAGGCCATAGGCTGGCTGGTGGCGCTGGAATACCTGTTCGCCATGCTGTCGGGGCTCGCCTGTGGCGCCCTGATCGCGCGCTACAGCCCGGTGCGCGTGTGCCAGATATCCATCGGCCTCGCCGCCGCGGGCCTCGCGCTTGGAACCGGGGCGCTGCTGCCGCTGGTGTTTGCCGCTGCGGCTCTGATCGGATCCGGTTACGGGATGGTCAATCCGGTGGCCTCACACATACTTGTGAGCGCTGCGCCGCCGCGCATGATGTCCCTGATCTTCTCCATCAAGCAGACCGGCGTGCCGCTGGGCGGCGCGCTCGCCGGTGCGCTCGTTCCTACGCTGATCCTGTCGCTGGGCTGGCGCGGCAGCGCCGCAGTAATCGCGTTGCTGTGCGCCGCAGCCGTGCTGGCGATCCAGCCCGCGCGCGCGGGCGAGGCGCGGGCGCAGCTTCCCCGGGGAAGCGGTTCCATGGCAGATTTTTTCGCGCCGCTGGGCATGGTGCTGGCCAGTCCGCCGGTGCTCGAACTGGCGATCGTTTCGATGATCTTCGGTTCGGCGCAGCTGGCGCTGATCGTCTACTTTGTTTCCTATCTGAACCTCGAACTCGGATACAGCCTGGTTAGCGCCGGTCTGATCTATTCCGTGGCGCACGCCGCCGGCATAGCAGGCCGCATCACCTGGGGCGCGGTAGCCGACCGCTGGCTGTCCTCGCGCAGCATGCTCGGACTGCTGGGGCTGATGATGGCGTCAGCCGGCGCGGCCGTCGCCTGCTTCGACGCGGATTGGCCGCTGCCGGCGGTAGTGCTGGTGAGCGCTCTGTTCGGGGCTTCCGCGGTAGGCTGGAACGGGGTATATCTGGCGGAGGTTGCGCGGCGCGCGCCGCCCGGCCGTGTCGGGGCGATTACCGGCGGCACGCAGTTTTTCACATTTGTCGGTGCCCTGGCCGCACCGCCGCTGTTCGGTCTGGTGGTCGGGTTTGCGGGGAGCTACGGCAAGGCCTATCTCCTGTTCTGCCTGCTGCCGGCGCTCGCCGGCGTGCGCATGCTGTTTGGCGCGCGCGCCATTGCGGGGAGCAGGCAGTGAGCGAAGCAGTGGTCCTGGTGCACGGCTTGTGGATGGGCGGCTGGGTCATGCAGGCTCTGCGCCTGCGACTGTCGCGGCGCGGCTATGCGGCTTACACCATCAGCTATCCTTCCACGGCGAACAGCCTGGATGAGCACGCGCAGCGCCTGGCTGCGCGCATCGGCGAGTTGCAGGCGCCGCTGATACACCTGGTCGGACACAGCCTGGGCGGACTGGTTGTGCTGCGCTGTCTGCGCGACCATGGCGAGCGGCGCATCGGCCGCGTGGTGCTGATGGGTACGCCGGTGCGCGCGTGCATGGCGGGGCGGCACATGGAAAGCATGGCTGCGGGCAAGCACCTGCTCGGCGCCAGCCGGGAGATCTGGCGCAGCCTGCCCGAGGTGTTCCGCCCGCGCTGTGAAATCGGCGTGATTGCCGGCAGCCGGCCCTGGGGCCTGGGACGCGTGCTGATGCGCCTGCCCGGGACCAATGATGGCGTGGTGCGTCTGGAAGAGACCGAGGTCGCCGGAATGCGCGAGCGCGTGGTGCTGCCGCTCAGCCACAGCGGCATGCTCGCGTCCGCGCATGCGGCGCGCGAAGTCGCGGCATTCCTCGAGCGCGGCGCGTTCGAGCGCGCTGGCCGCGGCGTGGCCAGGGAGCCCTGATGCGCCTGCGCCGGCTCCTGCTCGCGGCCTTCCTGCCCCTGCTGGGCGGCTGCACCACGCTCGGCTACTACGCGCAGGCGATGCGCGGGCAGATCGATCTGCTGCGCCGCGCGACACCCATAGAACAGGAACTCGCGAGCGACGCCGTGGCGCCGGAACTCAAGGCAAAGCTGCGTGCGGTGCTGCGCATCCGCGCCTTCGCCAGCCGCGAACTTGCGCTGCCCGACAACGGCAGCTTCAGGAGCTACGCCGATCTGGGGCGGCCCTATGTCCTGTGGAACGTGTTCGCCGCGCCGGAATTCTCGATCGCGCCGCTCAGCTCCTGCTTTCCCATTGCCGGCTGCGTCAGCTACCGCGGTTATTTCGGCGAGGCCGATGCGCAGGCCGCGGGCGCCGCGCGGCGCGAGCGCGGCTACGACGTGTTTGTCGGCGGCGTGCCGGCCTACTCGACCCTGGGCTGGTTCGACGATCCGGTACTGAGCACGTTCATCCGCTATCCCGAAGCCGAGCTGGCGCGGCTGATATTTCATGAACTCGCGCACCAGCTGCTCTACGTCAGGGACGACACCCGCTTCAACGAATCCTTCGCGGTGACGGTGGAGCGGGCCGGGGTGGAGCGCTGGCTTGCCGCGAACGGGAACGAGCGCGCGCGCGCGGCGTATGCGCGCTTGCAGGCAATAAGAAACGGATTCGTCGCGCTGCTGTTCAAGTATCAGGCGATCCTGAAAGCCTATTACGAACTCGATATCCCGGCCGAGCAGAAGCGCATCGGCAAGGCGCGGCGGTTCGCCGACATGGAAGCGGAATACCGCGAGCTCAAGGCCTCGTGGGGCGGATTCGCTGGCTATGACCGCTGGTTCGCCAGCAAGCCCAACAATGCCACCCTGGCTTCGGTGGCGCTCTACACCGATCTGGTGCCCGCCTTCAGCGCACTGCTCGCGCGCGAAGGCGGCGAGCTGCCACGCTTTTACGCGGCGGCGAAAGCACTGGCGAAACTGCCCAAGGAAGAGCGCGACGCGCGCTTGTTATCTCTGACGGGAAATTGAAGCGCAGGGTTTTGTAGGAGCGAGCAAGCTCGCTCCCACGAATTCTCTATCTTGCAGTCCAGCCCAGATCCATGGTCAGCGCGGCGCCGGTGATGACGCTCGCGCTCTCGCTGCACAGATAGGCGGCAAAGTCGGCCACTTCCTCCGGCTTGATCAGGCGCTTGATCGCCGCCGGTTCGAGCATGATCTTTTCGATTACTTCCTCGGCCGGGATGCCGCGCGTGCGGGCCTGGTCGGCGATTTGCGCATCCACCAGCGGCGTGCGCACGTAGGCCGGGCAAATGGCATTTGCGGTAATGCCGCAGGCGCCGCCTTCGAGCGCCGCGGTCTTGGTCAGGCCCACCAGCCCGTGCTTGGCGCTGATGTAGGAGGCCTTGTTGGGCGAGGCAATCAGGCCGTGGATGGAGGCGATGTTGATGATACGTCCCCAGCCCTGCGCCTTCATCGCCGGCCAGACGTACTTGGTCAGCAAAAACGGCGCGGTCAGCATCACCGCTTGCATCTTGTCCCACACGTCCTCGGGAAACGCTTCGATGGTCTCGACATGCTGAAAGCCGGCGTTGTTCACCAGGATGTGCACCGTGCCGCAGGTCGCCAGTGCCTGGTCGATCAGCGCGCGGCAATCGGCGCGCTTGCTCATGTCGGCCTGCACGAAGGTCCCGCCCAGCCGGGCAGCGGCCGCCTTGCCGGCGCCGGCATTGATGTCGGAGACGACCACCTTCGCGCCGTCCGCGGCAAAGCGCTCGGCGATGGCCAGCCCGAGGCCGCTGGCGGCGCCGGTGACGACGGCGATCTTGCCCTTGAATGGCGATTCAGCCATGCTCATCAGCTCAGCGGCAGCAGCACGCTTTTTCTGAACGCCCCGCGCTGCGACAGTCGCGCGAACCAGGCTTCGACGTTGGGCCGCGCAGGCCGTTCCATGTCGATGCCGAACCAGCGCCAGCTGATGGCGCCCAGCGGTATGTCGCCGATGGTGAGCTGCTTGCCGGCGATGTAGTCGCGGCCCGCGAGCGCGGCATCGAGGATTTTCAGGATTTCCCCGGCCTTGCTGCGCGAGGTTTCAATCAGCTCCAGATTGCGCTTCTCCGGCGGCGTTCTGATCAGTCCCCAGAATACTTCGCGCATCGGCGGCCAGTAGACGGTGGCGCACCAGTCCATCCATTTGTCCGATTGGGCCCGCGCGGCCGGGTCCTCGGGCCAGAGCGTGCCCTTGCCGTACCTGGCGCCGAGGTAGCGCACGATCGCGTTCGACTCCCAGATGAGGGCGCCGCCATCGTCGATCACCGGCACCAGGCCATTGGGATTCATCGCGCGGAATTCCGGCGTGCCGACTACGCCGTACTGCATGCCGGCGTCGATGCGATCGTAGGGAATCTCAAGTTCCTCCAGGCACCAGATCACTTTTTGCACATTGACCGAATTGTTGCGCCCCCAGAGTTTCAGCATGCGCTATTGCTCCTGATATCCGAATCCAGCGTGGTTGAAGTTCAAAATCCTGCAGCCTGCCCGTCGCGGCGCGGGTCAGATGCCCCCAGATAGCCGTCCTCCAGTTTGTAGATCAGCTGCGCACTGCCGAAATCGAGATAGCGCTGCTCCAATTTCTCGATCTGGTGGCCGCGGCGCGCCAGTTCGGCCAGCGTGTCTTTCGGAAACCCGGGTTCGACGTTTACGCGCAGGCCCTGGACCACGCGGTAGCGCGGACCGTCGGCGCAGGCCTGCGGGTTTTGCCCGTAATCGGCGAGCCGCACCATGATTTGCGCATGGCCCTGCGGCTGCATGCTGCCGCCCATCACGCCGAAGCTCATCACCGGCTTGCCCGCGCGGGTGACAAAGCCGGGAATGATGGTCTGGAACGGGCGCTTGCGCGGCCCCACCTGGTTCGGATGCCCGGGCTCCAGGCTGAAGGTATGGGCGCGGTTCTGCAGGCTCACGCCGGTGCCCGGCACCACCACGCCGGAGCCGAAGCCCATGTAATTGGACTGGATGAAGGACACCATCATGCCGCTCGCATCGGCGGCGGTAAGGTAGACCGTGCCGCCCTTGGGAGGCGTGCCGTGCTTGAAGTCCTGCGCGCGCTTCATGTCGACCAGCCTGGCGCGCGCGGCGAGGTAGGCCGGATCGAGCAGTTCGGCATTGCGCACCGTCATGCTCTGCGGGTCGGACACATAGCGGTAGACGTCGGCGAACGCGATCTTCATCGTTTCGATCTGCAGATGCACGCAGTCGGCGGAATCGACCGGGTAGCGCGCGAGGTCGAAATGCTGCAGCATGCCCAGCGCCATTAATGCGGCGATGCCCTGGCCGTTGGGCGGCAGTTCGTGCAGGGTGTAGCCGCGGTAGTCCTGCGCCAGCGGCTCGACCCAGTCCGGCGTGTGCGCGGCGAAATCTTCCGCCGTCATGAGTCCGCCATGCGCTTTCGCGTGAGCCGCGATAGCGTGCGCAATTTCGCCACCGTAAAAGGCGGTGCCGCGCGTCTGTGCGATCAGCTCCAGTGTTCTTGCGTGATCCGGAAACACGATCTTTTCGCCCGGCAGCGGCGCGCGCCCCTTGGGCATGAAGGTTTCCCTGAAGCCGGGCTGCGCCTGCAGCTCCTGCACCTGAGCGGCCCATTGTTTCGCGATGGTGGGCGAAACCATGTAGCCCTCGCGCGCATAGCCTATCGCCGGCTGGAACAGCTCGGCGAAGGGCAGCTTGCCGAAGCGCTCCGACAGTGTTGTCCAGGCTGATACGCAGCCGGGCACACTGACCGCATTCCAGCCGCGCACGGGCATGGTCTTGTGGTTCTTGAAGAACTCCGGCGTCCATGCGGCGGGCGAGCGGCCCGAGGCGTTCAGGCCGTGCAGCTTTTCTCCATCCCAGACGATGGCGAACGCGTCGCTGCCGATGCCGTTGGAAACCGGTTCGAGCACCGTCAGCGCGATGGCGGTGGCCAGTGCCGCATCCATCGCGCTGCCGCCCTGCTGCAGCATGCGCAGCCCGGCCTGCGCCGCTAGCGGCTGCGCAGTCGCAACAATATTGCGTGCGAGGATGGGCTTGCGGTAGGACGCGTAGGGAAACTGCCAGTCAAAGGCGGACATGCAAACATCCTCAGGGGGATTGAACCGGTGCACGCGGTGCAGTGCAGCCGGAACGAGTCCGTATTTTAGCAGTTTGCACGCACGCGCAGAGCGCGGCGCAGGCCTGACCTATGCCTTTGCCGCCTGCGCCAGCGCCTGATCCAGGTCCCACAGGATGTCGTCGATGTCTTCCAGCCCGACCGAGATGCGCACCATGTCGGGCGTGACGCCGGCCTTGGCCTGTTCCTCCTCGGATAATTGGCGGTGGGTGGTCGAGGCCGGATGGATCACCAGCGTGCGCGCGTCACCGACATTGGCCAGGTGGCTCATGAACTGCGCCGCGTCGATGAAGGCTACGCCCGCCTTTGCGCCGCCCTTCACGCCGAAAGTCATGATGCCGGCGCAGCCGCGCGGCAGATACTTCTTTGCCAGCGCGTGGTAGCGGCTGGAGGCGAGGCCGGGATAGTTCACCCAACTGATCTGCGCGTGCGCTTCGAGGAACTGCGCCACCTTGAGCGCGTTGTCGCAGTGCGCCTTCATGCGCAGGTGCAGCGTCTCCAGCCCCTGCAGCAGCATCCAGGCGTTGAACGGCGACAGCGCCGGGCCGAAGGTCCTGAGCGTTTCCATGCGCGCTTTCATGGTGTAGCCGAAATCGCCGAAAGTCTCGTAGAAGCGCACGCCGTGGTAGCCGCGCGAAGGCTCGGTCATGCCGGGGAAGTTGCCGTTGTCCCAGGGGAACTTGCCCGACTCGACGATGACCCCGCCCATGGTGGTGCCATGGCCGCCGATGTACTTGGTCGCCGAGTGCACCACGATGTCGGCGCCGAAATCGAACGGCCGGCACAGGTAGGGCGAAGCAAAAGTGTTGTCGACGATCAGCGGCACACCGGCCTCGTGCGCGATGTCGGCCACAGCTTCGATGTCGAGCACGTTGATCAGTGGATTGCCCAGGGTTTCCGCGTACAGCGCTTTGGTCTTCCCGGTGATCGCGCGGCGGAAATTCTCCGGGTCATCCGGATCGACGAACGTGGTGTTGATGCCGAGCTTGCGGAAATTGACTTCGAACAGGGCGTAGGTGCCGCCGTAGAGGGTGGAGGCCGACACGATTTCGTCGCCCTGTTCGCACAGCGTAAGCAAGGCGGTCATCTCCGCCGCCTGGCCGGTGGCGAGCGCCAGCGCCGCGCGCCCGCCCTCCAGCGCCGCCATGCGCTCTTCGAATACGGCCGTGGTCGGGTTCGACAGGCGCGTGTAGACGTTGCCGAAAGTCTGCAGGTTGAACAGGCTCGCGGCGTGCTCGGCCGAGTCGAACACATAGGAGGTGGTCTGGTAGATCGGCACCGCGCGTGCGCCGGTGGCAGCGTCGGGGATCTGGCCGGCGTGCAGGCACAGGGTGCCGAAGCCGAATTCTTTGTCTGTCATGATTTTCTCGACGACCTAATAAGGCAGCCAGCGCGGCCGCTTCGCGGAAATGACTTTCGTATTTACTCCGGCCCAGTTGAGCCCGCCGAAAAGCCGGGCGTGCTCGATCTTGACGCAGCGGTCCATCACTGAGTCCAGGCCCGCCGCCTCGGCTTTGCGCGCCGCCGCTTCGTTCACGACGCCCAGCTGCTGCCACAGCACTCTGGCGCCGATCGCAATCGCGTCGTCGGCGATGGGCAGGATCTCTTCGGTCTTGCGAAAGCAGTCGACGATGTCCACCTTGATTGGGATATCGCGCAGGCTCGCATAGCATTTCTGTCCCAGCACTTCCTGGTAGGCGGGATTGACCGGCACGATGGTGTAGCCGTGCTCCATCATGTATTTCGCGGCGAAAAAGCTCGGGCGATACCAGTTGGCCGACAGGCCGACCACCGCGATCACGCGGTTCTCGCGCAGGATGCGGCGCAGCGTCTGGATGTCGTCGGTCATAGTGCGGGCCTGGCAGGGACGATG
>JAAOZY010000301.1 GCA_012274205.1 Betaproteobacteria bacterium | reverse complement strand
TCAGGCTCTTCAAAGTCGTGCTCTTGCCGGCGCCATTGCGGCCGAGCAGCGCCACCACCTCGTTCTTCTCCACGCGCAGCGACACATCGAAGAGGATGTGGGAATCCTCGTAGTAGCTGTTCAGTCCCTTGGCTTCGAGCAGGCTCATTGTTCGAGTACCCCCTGCACGCCGCCAAGGTAGGCTTCCTGCACATCCGCGTCGCCCTTGATTTCGTCCGGGGTTCCTTCGACCAGCACGCGGCCTTCCTGCAGCACCGTAATGCGCTCCGCCAGCTCGAACAGCGCGTCCATGTCATGGTCGATAATGATCATGGTGCGGCCGCGGCTGATCGACTTCAGCAGCTTGACCGTTTCGACCCGTTCGCGCGGGCTCATGCCGGCGAGCGGTTCATCGAGCAGCAGGAGGGACGGCGACGACGCCAGCGCCAGGCCCACCTCCAGCCGCCGCTTCTCGCCATAAGCGAGCTGCGACACCGGCGTGTCCGGGCGCCCGGTAAGATTGACGAGCTCGAGCGTGTGCTCGACCTGCTCGTCCAGCCCGCGGATCTTCGACATGTTTCCGAGCATGTCCAGCCTGAACTTGCCGCGCAATTCGGCCAGCGCGGCGATGGTCAGGTTCTGGCGCACCGTCAGTCGGTTGAACAGCTGGTTGACCTGGTAGCTCTTGGTCAGGCCGAGCTGGCACACGTCGGTGACGCTCATGCCGGTGATGTCGCGGCCTTCGAACAGGATCTTGCCCGAGGTGGGCACCACTTCGCAGGTGAGCATCTTGAAGAAGGTCGACTTGCCGGCTCCGTTCGGACCGATGATGCCGCGCAATTCGCCCTGATTCACCGTGAAATCGATATTGGTGTTGGCGAGCACGCCGCCATAGTGCTTGGTGAGACCGGTGGCCTGCAGGATCGGGCCGGTAAAGCTGCTGGGCGCACGATGCCGCGCCAGCATGGGGGCCACGGCAGGCGCCTGCACGACTTGCGCTTGCGCCGCATTCTGCTCCTCCCCGGCGCCGTCAGCGGCTTCCTGCGGCTCCGCCCGGGCCACCGCTTTGCCGCTGACGAAGCCGTAGAGATCCTTGATGCCGCCGATGATGCCCTGGCGCAGGAAGCTAACCAGCAGCACGAACACCACCCCCAGCACCAGTTTCCACTCCGCGCCCAGCTTGAGGGTCGCTTGCAGGAAGTCCTGCAGGAACAGCCACACCCCGGCGCCGACCAGCGGACCGAACAGCGTGCCGCGGCCGCCGATGGCGGTCTGCATGATGAGCTGACCGGACGTGTCGAACATGAAGGCGTCCGGCGGCATGAAAGCCTGCATTACGCCGAGCAAGCCGCCGGCCAGGCCGGCGTAGGCGGCGGCAATGACGAAGGCGGTGAGTTTGTAGCCCTGGACGCTGTGGCCAACGGCGGCCGCGCGCAGCGGATTTTCGCGGATCGCGGTGAGGATGGCGCCGACCGGTGAACGCACGATGCGCAGCGCGATCACGATGCCGATGAAGTAGCAGAACGCGAGGAACGGATAGAGCGACCAGCCGCTGGTGAAATGCAGGGTGGTGAAACCGAGATAGATGGTCGGCGTCGGAACGCCGGGCAATCCGTTCTCGCCGCCGGTCCAATGTGCCAAGGGATTGAACTCGACGAAATAGAAGATCTCCGCGATGGCGACGGTGATCATGGCGAAGTAGATGCCGGTGCGGCGCAGTGCGAGCAGCCCGATCAGGTAGCCGACGAAGGCGGCGGCGACCATGCCGATGATCAGCGCGAGCACGACGTTGGGGAAACCCGCCCGGGTGAGCAGGTAGGCGGCGACGAATCCGCCGGTGCCGTAGAAGGCCGACTGGCCGAAAGAAAGCAGGCCGGTGTAGCCGAACAGGATGTCGAAGCCGATGCCGAACAAGCCCCAGACCAGAATGCGGTTGACCGTGTTGGGCGCGGAGTCGAAATAAGGCAGCACGAACGGCACGGCGATCAAACCGATCGCCGTCAGCGTCTCGACCAGGAAGCGGCGTTGCCCCGACATCAGGTGCCCGCTCTCATTCCCGGCCCCGCGTGCCGAGCAGGCCATGCGGCCGTACCAGCAGCACCAGAGTCATCGCCGCGAACAGCATGACGTAGGCGTAGCCGGGGTTGATCATCGAAGTGATGCTGATGATCTCGCCGGCGATCAAGCCGCCGAGCACCGCGCCGGGAAACGACCCGACGCCGCCGATGACCACGACAACGAAGGTCTGCACCAGGATCGCCTCGCCCACGTCGGGCGTGAGCGAAACCACTGGGGCATTCACGATACCGGCGAAACCCGCCGCCATCGAGCCGATGCCGAACACGACCATGAACACGCGGTAGACGTTGATGCCAAGGGAATCCACCATGACCGAATCCTCGATTCCGGCGCGCACGATCATGCCGAGCCGTGTCCGGTAGAGCGCGATGTACAGCGCCAACAGCGCCACCGCCACGATGGCAACGAGGGCCAGGCGATAGGTCGGAAAGAACACACCGCCGAGCGAGGTAATGCCTGCAAACATGGGCGGCGGCGGCACGGACTTCGACATGCTCGAGAAGAAGAAGCGAACGATTTCAACGATGCAGATGGAGAGGCCGAACGTGACCAGGAGCTGGTCCTCGTGCGGGCGGTCGTAGAAATGGCGGATGATGAGCCGTTCCATCAGCACGCCGAACACCAGCATGAACAGCGTGCCGGCGACCACCGCGACGACGAAGGAGCCGGACGCCTGGAACGCGACATAGCCGGCATAGCCGCCGAGCATGAACATGGCGCCGTGCGCCAGGTTCAGGACGCCGAGCGTGCCGTAGATGATCGTCAGACCGGAGCTGATGAGCGCGAGCAGCGCCCCCAGCACCAGGCCGTTAAACAATTGCGAGAGGAAATTAGGCCAATTGACCATAGCGAGCGTTCAGGTGGCCGCGCGGGCCCGGACGTGGCGCCCGAGGTGCCGCAGGCGTGGCGCCACAGGCGGCGCATGCCGCCCGCGGCGCCAATCGGTGCCGCCAGAACTCAGGTGTAGGAGCCGGGATTGCAGCCGAACGCATCCGGCTTCTGCATCAGCGGCAGGCCGGGGTCGATTTGCACGATGTCCCAGAAGTCTTCCTTGTTCTTCATGGCGGCGGGCTTCTTCCCCTTGACGATGACGACCGGGCGCACGAGCTGGTGGTCTTCCGCGCGCCAGTACACTTCGCCGACGAGCGACTGGATCTTGCGGCCGGCCTCGTACGACTTGATGACGTCCGGCGGGTAGAAGCTGCCGGCGTTTTCGACGGCTTCCGCCCACAGGGCAAATTCCATGTAGGAGTTTTCGGCGCCCCATTCCGGCTTGTAGCCGTACTTCTTGTCGAACGCCTCGACGAACATCTTCGCCAGCGGGTACTGGTCTTCCATCGTCCACCAGAAGTCGGTGGCGGCATAGACGTCGGCCAGCAGGCCGCCGCCCGCTTCGCGGGCGAGGAACGGCACCTGATAGGGCACCACCAGTTTCATCTTGTCGAAGATGCCGAACTGCTTGGCCTGCTGGATCGACAACACCGCGTCGTGGCCCCAGTTGACGTTGATCAGCACCTCGGCGCCGGAATTGGCGACATTGAGCAGGTACGAGGAGAAGTCGGGCGCGCCGAGCGGCGAAACCTGATTCGTGGCCGTCGTCCACCCCGCCGTGGCGAGATAGTCCTGCATCGATTTGGTGACCGTGTGCCCGTAGGTATAGTCTGGCGTCATATAGGCGGCCTTCCTGTTCTTGCCGAAGGCTTTCACCATGACCGGACCGATTGCCGCGGCCGCGGTCTGGCCGTAGAAGCACTGGCGGAAACCATAGCGCACGCAGTCCTTGCCGGTGGTGTCGTTGGAACCGGAGATGCCGGCAACGTACAGCACCTTTTCGCGCTGGGCGAGCTTGTTCAGCGCCACCGCGACCGCGCTCGAGGTCGAGCCGGTCATCAGCACCGCCTTGTTCTCGGTGATGAAGCGCTGCTGCGCCTGCACCGCGTCGTTCGGTTTGGCGGCAGAGTCGGCGATGCCGTACTTCACTTCCTTGCCGAGCACGCCTTTCTTGGTCTTGGGCGAGATCTTCTTGATCAGCGGATGGCCGGCATTGATGTGCTCGATCGCGAGCAGATAGCCCTTGAGCTCGTCTTCGCCCTGCAACGCATAGCTGCCGGTGCGCGGCACGGTTATGCCGATGAATACCGAGTCGCCGCTCGATCCGGCCGGATAGGTGCCGATCGCCGGATGGTCCGCCGCAAAGGCTCGCGTCGCGAACCCTGCAGGCAGCGCAAGCCCGCCTGCGACGGCGAGGCCGGTGCGCATGAAATCGCGGCGGTTGTACGAATCTGATCCAAGTTTCTTCATAGCATTCTCCTCCGGAACGTCGTGTTTGGGCCGGGAAATATATCGTGAAGCGATATGTATGGCAAGAAAGCTTACGCCAAAATTACAAGGTGGGGCAACGTGTGGTAAAAATGCGGCTGGAGGGGCGCCTTGGAACTGAAGAATGCCGAATTTCGGTTCGGACTGACTACGCGCGACTATGCGCAATTGGCGGAGTTTCGCCAGACTTTGCGCGGATTTCTGCGCTTCAGCGAGTCCGCGGCCGCCGAAGTGGGACTTAGCGCGCAGCACTATCAGGCCATGCTGATCCTGCGCGCATCCGCTGACGCGCAGCGCGTCACCATCGTCGGCCTTGCGCGGGAACTTTTCATCAAGCACAACAGCGCTGTCGGCCTGGTTGACCGGCTGGTGCAGGAACGGCTGGTCGTGCGCGAACATTCGAGCGCCGACCGGCGCAAGGTCGAGTTGCGCCTGACCGCCAGGGGGCGCCGGGTACTGGCCAAACTTGCGGCGATGCACCGAGAGGAGTTGCAACTCGTCGAGTCGGCCCTGAAGCGTGTCCTGGTCAAGCTGACCAAGCCGGGGCCCGGCGGCAAGCGCTGATGCGCCGCGCTCCGGCGTCTGGCGTAAAATGGACGGCGCCATCCCGGGCATGAACTGCGCATCGCCGCGGCGTGTATTTCGCGGACCTTCGGCGCCGGAGCTTACTCAACATCTGGAGACCAGAGCTTGAACACCACTCAGCCGCACAGCCTCGAACACTACTGGATGCCTTATACGAACAATCGCGCGTTCAAGCTCGCGCCGCGCATGATCGCGTCCGCTGAGGGCATGTACTACACCACCGTCGAGGGCAAGAAAGTGCTCGACGGCCTGGCCACGCTGTGGTGCGTGAACGCCGGGCATTGCCGGCCGAAGATCGTCGAGGCGATACGCCGGCAGGCGGGCATCCTGGATTTTTCCTCCTCGTTCTCGCTCGGCCATCCGCTGCCCTTCGAAGTCGCGCGGCGCATCGCCGGGCTCGCGCCCGAGGGAATGGACCATGTGTTTTTCGTCAATTCCGGCTCCGAGGCGGTGGACACCGCGCTGAAGATCGCGCTCGCCTACCACCGCCTGAAGGGCGAAGGCACGCGCACCCGCTTCATCGGCCGCGAGCGCGGCTATCACGGCGTCAACCTCGCCGGCATTTCCGTGGGCGGCGTGCCCGCGAACCGCAAGGCCTACGGCCTGATGATTCCCGGCGTCGATCACCTGCGCCACACCCACGATCCGGCGCGCAGCGCGTTTTCGCGCGGCCAGCCGGCCGCGGGCGCCGAGTTTGCCGACGAGCTGGAGCAAAGGATCATCCCGCTGCACGACGCCTCGAATATTGCCGCAGTGATCGTGGAGCCGGTGTCCGGTGCGGGCGGCGTGCTGATACCGCCCAAGGGTTATCTGGAGCGCCTGCGCCAGATCTGCGACAAACATGGCATCCTGCTCATATTCGACGAGGTGATCACCGGCTTCGGGCGCCTGGGCAAACCGTTTGCAAGCGAATACTTCGGCGTCACGCCCGATCTCATCACTTTCGCCAAGGGCATCACCAGTGGCACCGTGCCCATGGGCGGGGTGATCGTGAAGCAGGGCATCTACGACACGTTCATGCAGGCCGCGGGCAAGGGCATCGATTTCTTCCACGGCTATACCTATTCGGGACATCCGCTCGCCAGCGCCGCGGCGCTGGGCACCTTGAACACCTATGCGGAGGAGGATCTGCTCACGCGTGCGCAAACCCTGGCGGCGGAGTTCGAGCAGGGCGTGCATGCGTTCAAGGGCCTGCCGCACGTCATCGATTGCCGCAACCTCGGCCTGATCGGCGCGATCGAATTCGCGCCGCGCGAGGGCGCGCC
>JAAOZY010000300.1 GCA_012274205.1 Betaproteobacteria bacterium | reverse complement strand
GACTTATTTCTATCGCGGCAGGACCTTCATCCGCCAGCGCCAGTTTACGCGCGCGCTGGCCGACCTGGACCAGGCGCTGCGCCTCGACCCGCGCGACGCGAACGCGCATCAAAGCCGCGCCGCCGTGTTTGCCGCCCGCGGCGATCAGGCGCGCGCGACCGAGGACTACAGCGCGGCGATCCGCATCGATCCGCGCTATTCGCTCGCCTACCAGGGACGCGGCGACGCCTATGCACGCGCCGGCGAGCCCGAACTCGCTCTGGGCGATTACAGCGAGGCGATACGCCTCGAGCCGAACAACGCTTACGCCTATTACGGCCGCGGGCGCACGCATGCAGCCAAAGGCGAGCAGCAACAGGCGGTCGAGGACTTCGGCCGGGCGCTCGAGCGCAAGCCGGATTTGGCCCCGGCCCTGCGCCAGCGCGGCATGAGCCGGCAAAAGCTCGGACAAATTGCGCTCGCGGTGGCCGATTTCGAGGCGGCAATTCACCTCGACGACCGCGACACGGTGGCACTCAACGAGCTTGCCTGGCTGCTTGCGACCGCCAAGGACGCGCGTTGGCGCGACGGCAAGCGCGCAGTGGAACTCGCGCGCGCAGCCTGCAACCTCAGCGGCTGGAAAGTGCCTGATTTATTCGACACCTACGCCGCCGCACTGGCCGCGGACGGCCGCTTCGACGATGCGGCCAAATGGCAGGAGGCGGCACTGCAATCGGTCGAGTTCGAACGCGCGCACGGGGTCGGGGCGCGCACACGGCTGCAGTTGTACCGGGCAGGCACGCCCTATCGCACGCCCTAGGTGCGGGCGCCCGGCCGCGTCAGCTTACGACCAGCCCGACCAGGTAGGCCACCGCGTAGGAGATCGCGGCGGCACCGATGAATATCACCATGCCGCGGGTCATCCCCTTGGGTATGCCCATTTCCACCAGATAGCGCTTGATAAAAAAGGCGGCGACGAAATACGCGATCGTCGAAACGACGATGCTGGTCATGCTGAGGCTGCCCATGTTGAGGTTGCCCGCGTCGACGCCGTTCATGTTGGTGTTGGCCATGCCCGAAGCATACCCAAAAAAGGAGGCGCTGGTATTGACCAGGTTTTACCTGCGTCCGCCACCAGGCCGCGCGCACCGCCCGGGTTCCCTGCCCCGGACCTGCTTGGACATTGCCCGGGCGAATGCGTAGAATGGGCTGCGCAATCCGCCCGGTTGCCCCACGCCAGGCCGGGCGCCTGAATCACACCATTAGGGAGTCGCTCATGAAACGTTTCGCCTCTATCGCCCTGGCACTGCCGCTGTCGATCGCACTGATCGCCCCGGTGGCCGCGCAGGATCTCACCGGCACGCTGAAGAAGGTCAAGGAAACCGGAACCTTCACTATCGGCTACAGGGAGTCCTCGATTCCGTTCTCCTATCTGGACGACAAACAACAGCCCATCGGCTACGCCATGGACCTGTGCATGAAGGTCGTCGACGCGGTCAAGACCGACCTGAAAATGCCGAACCTCAAGCTGGGCCTGCTGCCCGTCACCTCTAGCAACCGTATCCCGCTGCTGCAAAACGGCACGATCGACATGGAATGCGGCTCGACCACCAACTCGGTTGCGCGCCAGCAGCAGGTTTCCTTCGGCCCAACCTATTTCGTCATCAACGTGACAGCGGCGGTGAAAAAGAATTCGGGCATCAATACGCTGGCCGAGCTCAACGGCAAGACGATCTCGACCACCTCGGGCACGACTTCGGTGCCGCTGATCAAATCCTACGAAAAAACGAAAAATGTAACGGTGAAGGAAATCTACGGCAAGGACCACGGTGAATCCTTCCTGCTGCTGGCCGACGACCGCGCTTCCGCGTTCGTCATGGACGACATTCTGCTCGCCGGGCAGATCGCCAATTCCAAGGATCCGGCGGCCTACAAGATCATCCCTGAATCGCTGCGCCAGGAGCCGTACAGCATGATGATCCGCAAGGATGACACGCAGTTCAAGGCGCTGGTGGACAAGACCGTAGGCGGGGTGATGAAATCGGGTGAGATCGAAAAGATCTACGCCAAGTGGTTCACCAGCCCGGTTCCACCCAAGGGCATCAATATGAATTTCGCGATGACGCCGCCGATCCGCGAAGCGTTCAAGAGCCCGAACGACCAGGGCGTGAAGTAACTAGCAGGCGCGAAATCAAAGCCGGCTGGCGCTGAACGCCAGTCCGGCTTTTTTATGCCTGCAGAAAACACCGGGGAGCGATTCAGAGGATGAAGCTGGGGATCCTTCTTGAGCAGATACCGGACGAAGGCATAGCCTGGTGGCAGAACCTCGCCTCGGGCCTGGGCTGGACCCTGGGCACGGCTTTTTTCGCCTGGATTATCGCTTTCACCCTGGGCTCGATCGTCGGCGTGGTGCGCACCACCGACAGGCGCTGGTTGGTGCGGCTGGGCAACGCCTATGTCGAGCTATTTCGCAATATCCCGCTGATCGTGCAGTTTTTCGTCTGGTATTTCGTGGTGCCGAACGTGATCCCGGCGGTAAAAGCCTGGGTCATCGCGGCTGACCCGACCGAATTTCAGTTCCTCACCTCCATTGTTTGCCTCGGCCTGTTCACCTCGGCGCGCATCGCCGAACAGGTGCGTTCGGGGATCCAGTCGCTGTCGACCGGCCAGCGCAACGCCGGCTACGCCATCGGCCTGACCCAGCCGCAGACCTACCGCTATGTGCTGCTGCCGATGGCCTACCGCATCATCATCCCGCCGCTTACCTCGGAGGTGATGAACTTGATCAAGAATACCTCGGTGGCCTTTTCGATCGGCCTGGTCGAACTGTTCTTCCGCACGCGCGAAATGGCGGAGATGACCTTCCGCTATTTCGAGGCGTTCGCTGCGGCCACGCTGATCTACATGATAATTGCATTCTCCGCGAACCGCGTGATGGCCTTTATCGAAAAGCGCGTTTCCGTCCCCGGCTACATCACGGGCGGCAAGCAATGAGCGATCTCGATTTCGACGTCATCGGCCGTACCCTGCCCTATCTGATGCGGGGACTGCAATACACGGTGCAGCTGACGCTGGTCGCCGCGATCGGCGGCACAATTTTCGGCACGCTGCTCGCCATGGCGCGCCTTTCCTCGTTCAAGCCGCTCGCGCTCTTTGCGTCGGGCTACGTGAACCTGATGCGTTCGCTGCCGCTGCTGCTGGTGATCTTCTGGTTCTACTTCCTGGTGCCGGAACTGGTGCAGTCGGTGATGGGCTGGGAGCGGCCGCCGCAGATCGGCGCCGAGCGCTCTGCCTACGTCACCTTCATCATGTTCCAGGCGGCGTACTACTGCGAAATCATGCGCGCCGGCATCCAGAGCATTTCGACCGGCCAGGTCGGCGCGGCGTACGCCGTGGGCCTCAACTACTGGCAGGCGATGAAACTGATCATCCTGCCGCAGGCGTTTCGCAACATGCTGCCGGTGCTCCTGACCCAGACCATCGTCCTGTTTCAGGACGTTTCGCTGGTTTCGCTGCTCAACGTCACCGATTTCGTCGGCGCAGCGGTCAAGATCGCGCAGCGCGACAGCCGCGTGGTCGAGATGTACCTGTTCGTTGCCGTGGTCTATTTCGTCCTGTGTTATGCGCTGTCGTACATGGCGAAGCGCCTGGGGCAGCGCATCGCGATTGTGCGCTGAGCGCCAAGGCCAAACCGAGGGGATCCGAAGATGATAGAGATCAAGGACGTGAGCAAGTGGTACGGCAGCTTCCAGGTGCTCAAGCATTGCTCCACCAATGTCAAGAAAGGCGAAGTGGTGGTGGTATGCGGGCCGTCCGGCTCGGGCAAATCGACGCTGATCAAGACGGTCAATGCGCTCGAGCCGTTCCAGAAGGGCGAAATCACCGTCAACGGCATCTCCGTCGACGACGTCAAGACCGACCTGCCCAAGCTGCGCGCGAAAATCGGCATGGTGTTCCAGAACTTCGAGCTGTTTCCGCATATGAAGATCACCGAGAACCTGACCATCGGCCAGATCAAGGTCCTCAATCGCAGCCCGGACGAAGCCCGCGAGCGCGGGCTGAAGATGCTCGATCGCGTCGGCCTGATCGCACAAAAGGACAAATTTCCGGGGCAGCTCTCCGGCGGCCAGCAGCAGCGCGTTGCCATCGCACGCGCGCTGTCGATGGACCCGGTCGCGATGCTGTTCGACGAGCCGACCTCGGCGCTCGACCCGGAAATGATCAATGAAGTGCTCGACGTCATGGTCGAACTGGCCAAGGAAGGCATGACCATGATGTGCGTCACCCACGAGATGGGCTTCGCGCGCAAGGTTGCGCACCGCGTGATATTCATGGACGAAGGCAGCATCGTCGAAGACGCGACCAAGGACGATTTCTTCAGCAAACCGCACTCGGAGCGCGCGCAGCTGTTCCTGTCGAAGATCCTGCACCACTAGCCGCGGCACGCGGATGCGTCGCGGCGCGATGCTGCCGCTCATGCCAGATCAAGGAGACGCCGATGGTCCTGCTTGAATTTTCCATGTCCCCCTTCGACAAGGGCGACAGCCTGAGCCAGTACGTGGCGCGCTCGCTCGACATCATCGACAAGAGCGGGCTGCCGTATCAATTGACGCCGATGGGAACCATCGTCGAAGGCGAGTGGGACGAAGTAATGGCGCTGGTCAGCTCCTGCTACAAGGCGATGAGCCGCGACTGCAGCAGAATCTCCACCTCGATCAAAATCGACTATCGCGCCGGCAAGAGCGGGCGCCTGAAAAGCAAAATCCAGTCTATAGAGAGCAAGCTTGGCAGGAAGTTGGCGACTTGATTGGGATTGCGTGGTGCCATCCCTGTTGCGCTAGCTTATGCCCCCTCGCCGGGCCCCCGTTGCGGTAGCGAGGGAGATAACTGGCCGGCCCGCCTTATCCGGCGCGCTTCAGCGCCTGCTGTCTTAGCGCATCCAGCGTGGTGTTGGGCGTAATCGCCTGCGGGTCTATTCTCAATTCGATCAGCGCCGCCTTGTCCGAATTCATGGCGCGCGCGAATGCGGGAGCGAATTGCGCGGTCTCCTCAACCAGTTCGCCCTGCGCGCCGTAGGCGCGCGCGAGCTGCACGAAATCCGGGTTGGCGAGCGCGGTGCCGTGCACGCGCGCCGGGTACTCGCGCTCCTGGTGCATGCGGATGGTGCCGTACATGCCGTTGTTGACGACGATGAATATCACCTTGGCGCCGTACTGCGCCGCAGTCGCGAGCTCCTGCCCGCACATGAGGAAGCAGCCGTCGCCGTTCCAGGAAATCACGGTTCGCTGCGGCTGCACCAGCTTGGCCGCGATCGCGGCGGGCACGCCGTAGCCCATGGCGCCGCTGGTGGGCGCAAGCTGGGTGCGGAAGCTGCGGTGCGGATAGAAGCGGTGCAGCCAGCCCGAATAATTGCCGGCGCCGTTGGTGAGGATCGCGTCCGCAGGCAATTGCTGCCTGAGGTAGTCGACCACGTCCCACAGCTGCAGTTTGCCCGGCATGGTCCGCCGCGCGGTCCAGTCGACATAGTCGGCGCGCGCGGCGGCGCTCCAGTCGCGCCACGCTCTTGCGTCGACCGGCGCCATGGCCGCGAGCGCGGCGGCGATCTGCGGCATGCCGGAATTGATCAGCAGCTCGCCCTGGTACACCCGCCCGAGCTCTTCCGCGCCGGCGTGCACATGAATCAGTTTCTGCGCCGGACGCGGCACCGACAGCAGCGTATAGCCGCTGGTGGTCATCTCGCCCAGGCGCGCGCCGATGACCAGCAGCAGGTCGGCGTCCTTCACCCGCTGCGCCAGCTTCGGGTTGATGCCGATGCCGACGTCGCCGGCATACTGCGCGTGGGTATTGTCGAACAAATCCTGGAAGCGGAAGGCGCAGCCAACAGGCAGCCCGTTCGTCTCGATAAAACGGCGCAGATCGGCGCAGGCATTGGCGTTCCAGCCTGACCCACCCAGAATCGCGAGCGGCCGCTGCGCCGCGGCGAGCATGGCGCGCAGCTTCGCCATGTCGACTGCACCCGGATTGGCTACGACCTCCTGATAAGGGTCGGTGTCTGCAGCCGCCGCCGTTTGCGTGAGCATGTCCTCGGGCAGGGCCAGCACTACCGGCCCCTTGCGCCCGGACATGGCGCAATGGAAAGCGTGGCTGAGGTATTCGGGCACGCGCTCGACGCGGTCTATGCTCGCCACCCATTTCGCCATCTGGCCGTACATGCGGCGGAAATCGACTTCCTGGAACGCTTCGCGCTCGACGAAATCGCTGCCGACCTGGCCGATCAGCAGGATCATCGGCGTCGAGTCCTGGAACGCGGTGTGCACGCCGATCATCGCATTGCTCGCGCCGGGTCCACGCGTGACCATGCAGATGCCGGGCTTGCCGGTGAGCTTGCCATAGG
>JAAOZY010000299.1 GCA_012274205.1 Betaproteobacteria bacterium | reverse complement strand
TCCGGCGGTCTGGGCTGGTTCATCTACGAAAACAAGATGGAGCTGAACATCGCATCGGTGTTCGCCGGACTGTTCACGGTGATCATGATCGGGCTTGCGGTGGAGAACATTATTTTCCGGAACCTCGAAATCCACACCGTGCGCAAGTGGGGAATGCAGGGTTAGCCCAAGCGCAGCGCGCCAGGCGCCTGATCGCGCCGAGGGCGTCGATCCCGCCGCCGGGCGCATCCGGAATCCACCCGCCCCCCGGTCTCCGGTAGAATAGTGGCTGTTCCCGCCGCACCCGGCGGCAGTGGTCCGGAGGCGCGCCCCCGGGATATTTTCTAGCCAGTTCGAGGAGTACAGATCATGCCCATCGTTTCCATGCGCCAGCTATTGGACCATGCCGCCGAGAATGGCTACGGCCTGCCCGCGTTCAACGTCAACAACCTGGAGCAGGTGCAGGCCATCATGGAGGCCGCCAGCGAGACCGACAGCCCGGTGATCATGCAGGCCTCGGCCGGGGCGCGCAAATACGCCGGCGAGACCTTTCTCAAGTACCTGATCCAGGCCGCGATCGAGACCTATCCGAAAGTGCCCATCGTGATGCACCAGGACCATGGCCAGTCGCCCGCAGTGTGCGAATCGGCGATGAAGCTCGGCTTTTCCAGCGTCATGATGGACGGCAGCCTGCGCGACGACGGCAAGACCATCGCCGATTACGACTACAACGTCGACGTGACGCGCAAGGTGGTCGGTGAGGCGCACAAGATTGGCGTGACCGTCGAGGGCGAACTCGGCTGCCTCGGCTCGCTCGAAACCATGCAGGGCGACAAGGAGGACGGCCACGGCGCCGAAGGCAAGATGACGCGCGAAATGCTGCTGACCGACCCGGACCAGGCGGCGGACTTCGTCAAGAAAACCCAGCTCGACGCCCTGGCGATTGCGATCGGCACTTCGCACGGCGCCTACAAGTTCACGCGCAAGCCCACCGGCGACATCCTTGCGATCGAGCGCATCAAACAGATCAACAAGCGCATTCCGAATACCCACCTGGTGATGCACGGTTCGTCCTCGGTGCCGCAGGACCTGCTCGCGATCATCCGCGCCAACGGCGGCGAAATGAAGGAAACCTACGGTGTGCCGGTGGAGGAGATCCAGGAGGGCATCAAGCACGGCGTGCGCAAGATCAACATCGACACCGACATCCGCCTCGCCATGACCGCGGCGATCCGCAAGTTCCTGAACGAGAACAAGAGCGCCTTCGACCCGCGCGATTACCTCAAGCCCGCGCGCGCCGCGGCCAAGGCGCTGTGCAAGCAGCGCTACGAGCAGTTCGGCTGCGCCGGCATGGCCTCGAAGATCAAACCCATGGCGCTGAAGGCGATGGCGCAGCGCTACAGTGCGGGCGATCTGGCCCAGGTCGTCAGATAGCCGCATGAGCAGGGAGCAGGGGCCCCGCTTCGCGGGGATGCGACCGCCCGCGATTGCGGCCGGACGCCGACAGCGCGGTTGTGAACACATGTTGCATGTTATGGAGGCGGCGGGAAGATGAGTCTGATAGGCATCGTCATGGGCAGCACCTCCGACTGGGAGGTGATGAAAGAAGCGGCGCAGCAGCTCAAGGACTTTGGCGTCGCCTACGAGGCGCGCGCGCTGTCGGCGCATCGTACCCCGGTCGAACTCGGCGAGTGGATGCAGGACATGGAAAAGCGCGGCTGCAAGGCCTTCATCGCCGGAGCCGGCGGCGCGGCGCACCTCGCCGGCGTGGTCGCGGCGCAGACGCTGCTGCCGGTGCTGGGCGTGCCGATCCCGTCGAAGTACCTGAAGGGCCTGGACTCGCTGCTGTCGATGGTGCAGATGCCCAAGGGCATACCGGTTGCAACGCTCGCCATCGGCGAGGCGGGCGCAGCCAATGCGGGCCTGTTCGCAGTAGCGATGCTTGCGCTCAATGACGCAGCGCTGGCCGCGCGTTTGCGCGCGTTCCGCGCGACGCAGGCCGACAAGGTCAAGCGGGCGAAGCTGCCCGAACTCTGATGCGCAGGCTGCGCGCTGCCCCAGGGCGCGCGCGCCCGCGCCAATCCGGATTCACCTCACCGAGACGAAAGCGATGACCACCTTATTGCAAACCTCCATCAAAAGCCTGCCTTTCCTGCACCGCGGCAAGGTGCGCGACATCTACGCCGTGGGCGAGGACCGGCTGCTGGTGATCCAGACCGACCGCCTGTCCGCCTTCGACGTCATCCTCGACGATCCGATCCCGGGCAAGGGGGAAACGCTCACCGCGCTGTCGAACTTCTGGTTCGCGAAACTGGGCCACCTCGTGCCCAACCACATGACCGGCATCGACCCGGAAACGGTGGTGCAGGGCGAAGCCGAGCGCGCGCAGGTGCGCGGGCGCGCCATGGTGGTGAAGAAAATGAAGCCGTTGACGATCGAAGCGATCGTGCGCGGCTACCTCATCGGCTCGGGCTGGAAGGACTACCAGCAGACCGGCGCGCTGTGCGGCATCGCACTGCCCAAGGGCCTGCGCGAAGCGCAAAAGCTGCCGCAGACCCTGTTCACGCCTTCGACCAAGGCGCCGGCGGGCCACCACGACGAGAACATCTCCTATGCCGAGGCCGAGGCGCGCATCGGCATCGAGGCCGCGCGCCAGGTGCGCGATGCGTCGATTTCGCTCTACACCCACGCGGCCGAGTTCGCCGCCACGCGCGGCATCATCATCGCCGACACCAAATTCGAGTTCGGCACCGACGGCGACGGCCGCGTCCACCTGATCGACGAGATCCTCACCTCGGATTCCTCGCGCTTCTGGCCGATGGACCAGTACAAGGTCGGCATGAGCCCGCCTTCGTTCGACAAGCAGTTCGTGCGCGACTGGCTGGAGAAGCAGCCGTGGAACAAAAAAGCGCCGGCGCCGCGCCTGCCGGCCGACATCATCGCCAGGACCGCGGAGAAGTACCGCGAAGCGCTGCGCCTGCTCTCGTCCTGAACCTTTCCCTCGCATCGCCCCTCTCCCCCTGACGCGGGCGAGGGAGTAGCATCTGGCGATGACTTCCCATCCCGACCCGGCCGAGATCGAACGCGCCGCTGCGATCCTCAGGGCCGGCGGCCTGGTGGCCTTTCCCACCGAGACCGTGTACGGCCTGGGCGCCGATGCCGCCAATGCGGCCGCGGTGGCGAACATATTCGCCGCCAAGGGCCGGCCGCAGAATCACCCGCTGATCGTGCATCTGTCCGATGTGGCGCAGCTGCCGCTGTGGGCGGCGGATATTCCCGAGGCGGCGCAGCAGCTCGCCGCGGCATTCTGGCCCGGCCCGCTCACCCTGGTGCTGAAGCGCGCCGCGGGCGTGCCCGACTGCGTCACCGGCGGCCAGGGCAGCGTGGGCCTGCGCATTCCCGGGCATCCGGTCGCGCTCGCATTGCTGCGCGCCTTTGCCGGTGCCGCCGGCGGGCGCAGCTACAGCGGCGTGGCGGCGCCCTCGGCCAACAAGTTCGGGCGCATCAGCCCGACCACGGCCGAGCATGTGCGCGCAGAGTTCGGCGCCGCGCTCGACTGGGTGCTCGACGGCGGCGAGTGCGAGGTCGGCATTGAATCCACCATCATCGACCTGTCGCGCGGCCGCGCGGTGCTCTTGCGCCCCGGGCAGATCACGCCGGCGCAAGTGGCGGCGGTGCTGGGCGCGGAGGTCGGGGCGGCCGATGCGGCCGCGCCGCGCGCGCCCGGCGCGCTGGACAGCCACTACGCGCCGCGCACGCCGCTGTTCCTCGTGCCGGCGGCGGAGTTGCAGGCGCGGCTCTCCGCGCTGCGCGCGAAAAAGCTCGCCGTGCTCGCGCGCGCCGAAGCGCCCGAAGGCCTGCACCAAGTCCATTGGCAGGAGGCGCCGCGCGCGGTCGCACCCTATGCGCACGAGCTCTACGCCAGCCTGCGCCGGCTGGATGCGCTCGGCTGCGACGCGATCCTGGTGGAAGCGCCGCCGCCGGTGCCGGAGTGGCAGGGCGTGAACGACAGGCTGAATCGAGCGTCCTCGGACTGAAGCACAGGTTCCCTCTCCCCGCGAGCGGGGAGAGGGCCAGGGTGAGGGGAGGCGACGCTTACGCTACAGCAGGTGCGCGCGCAGCGCGCCGATCCAGCAGCCGCGCGAAGTTGTCCAGCGATATCAGGTGGGCATAGATGCGGCCCAGCACGCCTTTCTTGATCAGATTTTTCAGCTGGCTCGCGTTGAGGAACTCCAGCTTCTTCTCGTCCACGCGGTGCATGCCGGTGAGGTTCATCGCCTCGCCGGCATTGGTCTTGGCCTGCATCGCGAACGGCTCGAGCAGCGCATAGTCTGCGAGGATGGCCGACATCTCGCGGCTGCGCTCCAGGTCCGCTTCGTACTCGCGCAGCAGCTTTTCGATCGGCTGCCATTTCGGCAGCGCTTCGCCGTCGGCATCGAACATGGATTCGCCTTTGTCGTCGAGGAAATCCTTCTCGACGCAGATCAGCCGGTCGGCCTGCTCCACCTGGTCGAGGTTCACGCGCGCCATGCAGAAGGGGTGGCGGCGCACGTAGGCCGGCAGGTACACGCCCGCGTCCCAGGCGCCGTGGGCGAGGAACAGGTTCTCGCCGTTGGTGAGCCCCAGCACCGCCACCGGCGCGTAGGATTTGCCATCGTCGCCGCTGGTGAACACCAGCGGGTAGTCGCGGCAGGCGACGGTGAACTCGCTGTAGCTGACCGGAATCGCGTTGAGCGTCCTGCAGAATTCGGGCAGCGCGCCCGGCACGGGCAGCCTGACCTTGTTGTTCTTGTACAGCGGGACGATTTCGGAGTAGCCGAAAGGCGGATTGATCTGCATGCGCGCTCCAGGTGGGGGTGGGCCGGCTCAAACTGCATCATATCGCCGCGCCGGGGTCGCCAACAACCCGCGCATTGTCGCCGGGCCGGAATAGGGCTAAAATTCGCAGCTTCGTGGGGTGGTAGCTCAGCTGGGAGAGCGCCGCGTTCGCAATGCGGAGGTCGGGAGTTCGATCCTCCTCCACTCCACCATAATCTAATAATTAGCCAGCGCAAGCCTGGATAGTGCCCCACCCGGCCGAGGGAATACGGCCAAGCAATCCGTCAAGAGGCGTCCCGCATGCGCGCCGATCTGGTTAGCCTGGCAGTACCGGATACGACCAGAAAATGACGGTTGCTGAAATCACCCTAGGTCAGCTCGAGTACCATCTTTGGGAAGCCGCCAATATCCTGCGCGGTACGGTCGATGCAGCCGACTTCAAGACCTATGTGTTTCCGCTGCTGTTCTTCAAGCGCATTTCGGATGTGCATGACGAGGAATACCAATCTGCGCTGGAAGAGTCCGGCGGTGACGACGACTATGCGCTGTTTCCCTAAAATTACCGCTTCCAAATACCGGAACGCTGCCACTGGCAGAACGTCCGCGCCACCACCAGCAACGTAGGCCAGGCGCTACAAACCGCCATGCGCGGCATCGAGAAGGCCAATCCCGAAACGCTTTACGGCATATTCGGCGATGCCCAGTGGACCAACAAGGAACGACTGTCCGACTCCCTGTTGCGCGATCTGATCGAGCATTTCTCGCGCATCGACCTCGGCAATCAGGCGGCGCAGGCCGATGTCCTCGGGCAATCCTACGAATACCTGATCAAGAAATTCGCCGATGCTACCAACAAGAAAGCCGGCGAGTTCTATACGCCGCGCTCGGTGGTGCGGCTGATGGTCAACATCCTCGACCCGCGCGAGGGTGAGTCGATTTACGACCCCGCCTGCGGCACCGGTGGCATGCTGCTCGAAGCCATCCACCATGTGAAGGAGAACCACGGCGACGACCGCACGCTGTGGGGCAAGCTCTTCGGCCAGGAAAAGAACCTCACGACCTCGGCCATCGCGCGCATGAACCTGTTCCTGCACGGGGCGGCTGACTTCCAGATCGTGCGCGGCGACACGCTACGCAACCCCGCCTTCTTCTTGGGCGACAACCTGGCCACTTTCGACTGCGTCATCGCCAATCCGCCCTTTTCGTTGGAGAAGTGGGGCGAGGAAGTCTGGGCGAGCGACCCGTATGGCCGCAATTTCGCCGGCATGCCGCCTGCCAAAAGCGGCGACTACGCCTGGGTGCAGCACATGATCAAGTCCATGGCGCCCAAGACGGGCCGCATGGCGGTGGTGCTGCCGCACGGCGCGCTTTTCCGGATGGGGGCCGAAGGTAAAATCCGCACGAAGCTCCTCGGCATGGACGCGCTGGAGGCCGTCATCGGCCTCGGACCCAATCTGTTCTACGGTAATCGTAAAGCCGCTGTTGGCAATCATGGGCGCGCATGCGGGTGTCAGCGTGGGAATGAACGATTGTTGACAATATGTAATCGATCGATTACAGTTATTCCATGTTCTCAGTCAAGGCACTGCCCGAATTTATCGAATGGCTGGACGCTTTGTCCGACGCGTCGGTGCGCGGGGTGGTCGCGGCGCGCATCAAGCGTCTGGAACGCGGCTTGATGGGGGACGTGGAACCGGTCGGCGATGGAGTGTCGGAGTTGCGCATTCATTTCGGCGCGGGCTGGCGCATTTATTTCGTGCAGCGCGGTGTGCAGTTGATTGTGCTGCTCGGCGGCGGTTCCAAGCGCACGCAGAAGGCCGACATCAAGCGAGCCAAGGCACTCGCGGCGTTGTTGGACTGATTGAAGGAAATGACCATGACCAAACGTATCAAAGTGGCCGACTTGCCCGAGTTTGACGCTACGAAGTATCTCGACAGCGAAGCGGCGATTGCGGCTTACCTCACGGACATACTGGAGGCGAAAGATCCGGCGTTGCTCGCGTCGGCCCTGGGAGACATCGCTCGGGCGCGCGGCATGAGCGAGATTGCCAAAGCCTCCGGCCTGACCCGCGAAGCCTTGTACAAGGCGCTCAGACCCAATGCAAAGCCGCGCTACGACACCATCGCCAAAGTCTGCGAAGCGCTGGGGGTGCGGCTGGTGGCGCAGGCGATTCATAATTGAGCAAACGCGCCATTGGCAGCCTGGAAGCGCTGCGGGCAAATCCAGACTGGGCGAAGCTGCCGCTGTTCGAGCGCAAGGGATGGAAGCGATTGCCGTTCGGCGCATTCGCAGAAAGCGTAAACGAGCGTGTCGAACTGGCCAACGCAGCGGACGAAATCTATGTGTGGCTCGACGACCTCGATTCCGGCAGCCTGCATATCCGCCGATCGGGCAAGGGCAGCGATGTCATCGGCACGAAACTGCGCTTTCGCAAGGGGGAAATTATTTTCAGGCGCCGCCGTGCGTATCAGCGCAAGCTCGCGGTGGCGGAGTTCGATGGCATCTGCTCGGCGCATGCGATGGTGGTGCGAGCTAGACCGGAACTGGTACCCTAGGGTAACGACACCACTTTCATTCGCATACACCTGACGGTATTTATAACGGTAGGGGCCAAAGTCCATTAACGCAGATTAAACATTGGCGCGGTGTTCCGCCCGCTATTCGATATTCCTCCAAGCACTCCATCCTCCGACACGCTCTAACAAAGTTGTTAGATTGCTCGGGCGCGATCTGCCATCTAAGCAGCAGAAGCTGCCCAGCTCCAGCGTAAATTGGAACGCAGTCACACCAAGCGTTCATGCCTCGATATTTAGCACCCCATATTGGGGCCGATGATCCCCAATATGGGGAATAGATGCGGGCGGATTGCAGGCTGCGCCGGGCCGCAGGCGACCCCGCTTTCAGCTTTCAGTATTGCAGCACCGTAGGCCCGATCCAGCCCGGCAGCTGGTCGGTGCGCGCGGGCGCGAACAGTTCGTAGTACACCGCGCCTTCCTTGCCCACCGCGACCGCGCAGTGCATGGAGCCGGGCGGGAAGAACACGAGGTCTCCAGGATGCGCCTCGAACTGCGTGCCGTCGATGCTGAGCGTCACGCTGCCGGCGATCATGATCAGCATCTGCTCGTTGTCGTGCGAGTGCGCTTTACCGTCGAATTTCGCGTCGGGCGCGGTGGTGACGCGCACCGCCGACATCAGTTCGCCGCAGATCGCCTTGCGCTCCGAGCCGGCGCGCATGCCCGGCGCCGACGGCAGCTGGTTCCAGTCGATTTTCATCAAGTTCTCCCTGCATGATCCGCGCCGATCGCGGGCTTGCCCTGCCAAGCGTGCCGCTTCGCGCCATCGCAGTCAATGCCTCAATGCGGCCCCTGCTGCCCGCGTTCATCGATTTCCCCGCTCGGGCTGCGGCCGCACGGCGCGAGTGCTCGGTCGCGAGCAGCAGGTACATCTCCGGCACCGCGAACAGCATGCCGTTTGCCGTTCAAGGGCATGGGACCGGGCGAAAACGGCAAGAACCGGAAAGCCGCAAGAACTGAGCGCGTATTTCCATACCGAACGCGGCCGCGCGGGCTTGACGCAGAACCGGCGCGACATCGCACGATTGCTCTGGCGCCTGTGGTCGCCCAACTGGCAATTCGACGAGGCGAGCTTCGCCGCGGGCGGCGCCGCTTGCGTTGGTGCAGGCTATTCGGGAGATCGATGAATCCATCCAGCCGAATTTTCCGGCGCGAGCGCGATGACGATTCGTGCCTTGCGCTGCAGGATATTCAGGATGTCGCGCAGGGCGTACACTCGGCGCCAGTCTACCGGGGGGAGTCTGCGATGATCGATACCATTGCCGTTTGGCACAAATTGCTTGAGACAAAAGACGTCGCCGGCCTCGATGCGCTGCTTGCCGACGATGCCGTATTTCATTCGCCGGTGGTGCATGCGCCGCAGCTCGGAAAGGCTTTGACGCAGCGCTACCTGGCGGCGGCATTCGGCGTGTTCGGCAACGACTCGTTCCGCTACGTGCGCGAGCTCGTGGGCAAGCGCGATGCGGTGCTGGAGTTTCAGGTCGAAATCGACGGCTTGAGCGTGAACGGCGTGGACATGATCAAGTGGGATGGCGAGGGAAAGATCGTGGAGTTCAAGGTGATGATCCGTCCGCTCAAGGCCATCAACCTGATCCATCAAAAGATGGCGGCCATGCTGCAGCCGATGCACTGATCCGCTGCAAGAGCGTCCGCGCCGGGCCTGGCTGCGGCACCCGCGACCTGCGCCGCACCTCTCTGAATGTTCAACATTGCATTTGGGCTGCCCCAGGCCGGGTGTGCGTCAGCGCCAGATCAAGTTGCCAAAAACGGCAATTGCCCCAGGCGGGCGGCCGGCTGCGCCCGCGCTCAGCCCCCCGCCGCCGGCGCAGCCTCCGCCGCCGCGCCCTGCCTGTGCTCGGTCGCGAGCAGCAGGTACATTGCCGGCACCACGAACAGCGTGAACAGGGTGCCGATGGCGATGCCGGTGGCGATCACCAGGCCCATGTCGAAGCGGCTGATCGCGCCGGCGCCGCTGGCGGTGATCAGCGGCAGCACGCCCAGCACCATCGCCGCGGTGGTCATCAGGATCGGGCGCAGGCGGATGCCGGCGGCTTTTTCCACCGCCACGCGCTTGGAGAAGCCCTGCAGCTGCAGTTTGTTGGCGAACTCGACGATGAGGATGCCGTGCTTGCTGATCAGGCCGATCAGCGTCACCAGGCCGACTTCGGTGTAGATGTTGAGGCTGGCGCCGCCGACGCCGAGGCTGATGAAGATGAGCGCGCCGCAGATCGACATCGGCACCGACACCAGGATGATCACCGGGTCGCGGAAGCTCTCGAACTGCGCCGCCAGCGCGAGGAAGATGATGATCAGCGCGAAGAAGAAGGTGACGACGAGCGCGCTCGATTCCTGCACGAACTGGCGCGACTGGCCGGAATAGTCCACGGTGTAGCCCTGCGGCAGCGTGCGCGCGCCGAGCTCCTGCAGGTAGCCCAGCGCCTCGCCCTGGGTCACGCCGGGGAAGGGCACGCCGGAAATGGTGGCGGCGTTCAGTTGCTGGAAGTGGTTCACCGACTGCGGCACGGTGACGGTCTCGAGGTGCGCGACGGTGGACAGCGGCACCATGTCGCCGCTGGCACTGCGCAGGTAGTAGCCGGTGAGTTGCTCCGGGTTCAGGCGCTCGACCTGCTGCACCTGCGGGATCACCTTGTAGGAGCGGCCGTACAGGCTGAAGTAGTTGACGTAGCCGCCGCCGAGCATGGAGCCGAGCGCATTGCCGATGT
>JAAOZY010000051.1 GCA_012274205.1 Betaproteobacteria bacterium | reverse complement strand
TGACGCTGAACGGCCTGGTTGCCGCCGATGCGGTGATGATCCCGATGCAATGCGAGTACCACGCCCTAGAAGGTCTGAGCGATCTGGTCGAAACCATACGCAAGGTGCGCAAGCACCTGAATCCGCGGCTTGAGATCGAGGGCCTGCTGCGCACCATGTACGATCCGCGCAATTCGCTGGCACAACAGGTTTCGGCGCAATTGCAGCAGCACTTCGGCGACAAGCTGTATGCCACCATCATTCCGCGCAACGTGCGCCTGGCGGAAGCCCACAGCTATGGCGCGCCGGCGGTAAACCTGGACAAGGCCTGCAAGGGTTCGCAGGCATATTTGGCCTTGGCGGATGAGCTGCTGCTGCGTTCGGCCGTGGCGCTTGCCTAGACCCTGACAAGGAAGCAAGGATGAAAGGATTGGGACGCGGGCTGGATGCGCTGCTGGCCAAGGATGAGGAAGCCGGCAGCGCCGATGTTCTCAAGACGCTCAAGCTGGAGGAGCTGCAGCCAGGCAGGTATCAGCCGCGCACCCGCATGGACCAGGCCTCGCTGGAAGAGTTGGCGCGCTCGCTCAAATCGCAGGGGGTGATGCAGCCGGTATTGGCGCGGCCGCTGGGCAAGGGGCGCTACGAAATCATTGCCGGCGAGCGGCGCTGGCGCGCGGCAAAGATAGCCGGCCTGCGCGAAGTGCCGGTGGTCATCCGCGAAGTGCCCGATTCCGCCGCGCTCGCCATGGCGCTGATCGAGAATATTCAGCGCGAGGATCTGAATCCGCTGGAAGAAGCGACAGGCATCCACCGCCTGATCGACGAGTTCAAGATGACCCACCAGGAGGCCGCAGACGCGGTCGGGCGTTCGCGCGCTGCGACCTCCAATTTGCTGCGCCTGCTGAATCTGCCGCAGGCGGTGCAGGCGCTGCTCTACGCGGGCAACATCGACATGGGCCACGCGCGCGCACTGCTCGCGCTGGATGGCCGGCGCCAGGAAGACCTGGCGAAACGGGTGGCTGAACGCGGGCTGTCAGTGCGCGAGACCGAGAAGTTGGTACAGGACATTCTCAACCCGAAGCCGAAAAGATCGAACCGGGTCAAGACGAGTCGCGACATCCTGCGCTTCGAAGAGGACCTGTCGGAGAAATTTGGCACCAAAGTCGAACTCAAGCCCGGGAAGAAGGGCGCGGGCAAGCTGCTGATCAGCTATGCCAGCCACACACACCTCGATGACCTGCTGTCCAAATTCAAGGGCTGAGACCCGTAGCGGGCCGCAGCGTTCAGTCGAGACGGGTGAGCGGAACGAAACGCACCGGCAGGCCGCGCTGTTTGGAGACTGAACCGTCAGCCTGTTTCACCATGACGTGCAGAAACTGGATTTCGCCTTCCGCACCGATGGGAATCACCATGCGCGCACCCGGCTTCAATTGCGCCAACAGTGCCGGCGGAACCGCCGGCGCTGCAGCGGTAACCATGATCGCGTCGAAAGGGGCATGTTCCGACCAGCCCGCGTAGCCGTCGCCTATCCTGGTCACTATATTGCTGTAGCCCAGTTCCCGCAGCAGCGCTGCCGCGCGTCGGCCGACCGGCTCGATGATTTCGATCGTGTACACCCGATGCGCCAATTCCGCCAAAATGGCCGCCTGATAGCCGGAGCCGGTGCCAATTTCGAGCACCGAATCCTCGGGCTTGAGGTCGAGCAGATCGGTCATGAGCGCGACGATATAGGGCTGGGAGATGGTTTGGCCGTGCCCGATGGGTAGCGGGCAATTGGCGTAGGACAGCGCTGCGTAAGCCGCGGGTACGAAGCGCTCGCGCGCTACCTTGGCTATCGCTGCCATCACTCTGTCGCTGAACACCGCGTGTCCGGTTTCGGAGCCGGTCTCGCGCGCCATGGCCTCGACCTCTTTCAGCAGCGCGTCGCGCGCGCGCGCATACGGACCCTGCCCTTGGGCGTCGCTGCCGGCGAGGGCGGTGACCAAGCCCAAGGCGCCCAGCAAGGAACGCCTGTTGGATTCAACAGCCATGATTTTCAGTCTAGTTTGTCAGGCCATCCTTGTCATCCCGTGCGCGCGACGCGAGCGATTCGCCTTTATCGTCCGGGAAGGAAATCGGCATAATACGGTCCTTGGCTCCGGAACACGGCTGCGCATTCATGCTGATGCCGCCGTGCCCGGCGCGCGATCCGAAACCAAGCGCCCATGACGCCCTCCCGTATTGAAATCACCGTCGACTTCGCCGATTGCGACCCGGCGCGCATAGTCTTTTATCCGCGCTATTTCGATTGGTTCGATCGCGCTACCGAGAGGATGTTCCGCGCCCGCGGCATGCCGTGGGCACAGCTATTCCCGGAGTATCGGATGGCGGGAGTGGCACTGGTGGATGCCAGCGCCAGCTTTCGCGGCCCGTCGCGCTTTGGCGATCAGATCGCGATCGAGAGTTGGGTGGGCGAATGGCGCAGCAAAGTGTTCGTGGTCGAGCACCGGGTGCACAACAACGGTAATATCGTCGTCGAGGGGCGTGAAGTAAGGGTCTGGGGCCTGCGCGACCCGGCCAATCCGGAGGGCTTGAAAGCGGGGGTCATCCCGCCTGAAATTATCGCCCGCTTTCAGGACTAAACGAATCAGGAGGCGGAACCAAAATCCGCCGCAGAGGAGTACGCAATGGAAAATGTCTGGAACGCCAAACTGCCGCGGATCAATGAAGCGGCGCCGGATTTCACTGCCAAGACCACACATGGTCCGCGTTCGCTGCGGGACTACCGGGGAAAATGGCTGATCCTGTTTTCGCACCCGGCAGATTTCACCCCCGTTTGCACCACCGAATTTCTCGCGTTTGCCAAGTTTCACGAACGCTTCCGCAAGCTGGGCTGCGAACTGCTGGGCCTGTCGGTAGACAGCGCCTATTCGCATCTGGCCTGGATCCGCAATATCAAGGATAAATTCGGCGTAGACATTCCGTTCCCCATCATCGACGACCTGTCGATGCGCATCGCGCACGACTACGGCATGATCCAGCCGGGCGCGAGCGATACCTCGGCCGTGCGCGCGACATTCTTCATCGACCCGGAGGGCAAGGTGCGGGCAATGGTGTATTACCCGATGACCAACGGCCGGTCG
>JAAOZY010000298.1 GCA_012274205.1 Betaproteobacteria bacterium | reverse complement strand
TGATGATCGTGGTTGCGATTATCGGCATTCTGGCTGCAGTGGCATTGCCGGCCTATCAGGACTACACCGTACGCGCGAAGGTATCGGAACTGATGCTGGCGGCGAGCGGCGTGCGCACGACCATATCGGAGAAGTTCCAGACCGATCCGACCAACACCGCCTGCGCCGGCGGCGGCGCGACCATTCCGGTGGTAGGCAAGGTTTCGGCGGCGTCGGTGACCGATGCGGGTGTCGTCAACGTCTACGGCACCACCACCTCGACCAGCGTCGGCCAGTCGGTGACCATCACCATGACCCCGACCTACAGCACCGCGACCGGCACGATTACCTGGTCCTGCGTAGGTTCGCCGTCGAAGTATCTGCCCGCGACCTGCCGTTAAACCTGTCAGCTTGAAGTACGAGCCCCTCCGCGGAGGGGCTTTTTTTTGCCAGTTGCGCCAAGCCGCCGGTCAGCAAGTGATGAGCGCGCGGCGTGGCGCTCGCAACGGAACCTGGCCTTTCCCTGAGTCGCGGCGGGGATCGCAGAGGGCGTTTTCATTTCGTCCCCGCCTGGGCAAAATCCACGAAATCGGGTCGGCCCGTTCGTTGTGGCATATAGCTTGCATATAGACAGGCACAGCAGCACGCCGTTGCTGCAATCTCCAAGGGGACTGGGCATGAAGTCGATCCAAAAGGGTTTTACCCTGATCGAACTGATGATCGTGGTTGCGATTATTGGCATTCTGGCTGCAGTGGCATTGCCGGCCTATCAGGACTACACCGTACGCGCGAAGGTATCGGAACTGATGCTGGCGGCGAGCGGCGTGCGCACGACCATATCGGAGAAATTCCAGACCGATCCGACCAGCACCGCCTGCGCCGGCGGCGGCGCGACCATTCCGGTCGTAGGCAAGGTTTCGGCGGCGTCGGTGACCGATGCCGGGATCGTCACGGTCTACGGCACCACCACCTCGACCAGCGTCGGCCAGTCGGTGACCATCACCGTGACGCCGACCTTCAGCACCGCGACCGGCACGATTACCTGGTCTTGCATCGGTTCCCCGTCGAAATACATGCCCACGACCTGCCGCTGATTGCTGGCTATGTCAGGGAGCTATTCCCTGGGCCTCCAGCCGCGGCCAAGCCGGGACAGTTTCCCGTGCCTTGAATGCAGATAGAAAAGCCCCTCTGCGGAGGGGCATTTCATTTTCGCACGGCCCAAGCGGAAACGAACTGCCGCAGGCCGGAAGGCGGCTTACGCGTCCCGCGCGTTTCCGCTATCCTTGAACCTCCGGGGTCCGGTCTGCGCCAGGCCCAGGTCGCCGGCCTCAGGTAGACAAGGAAAATGCTGTTCAAGTCGTTATTGCGCAATATTGGGCGCGCTGCCCCGACGACGCCCGCGCGCACCTCCACCCCCGAGGAACTCCTGATCGAGGCTCGGGCGCACTTCGATGCCAACGATCTGGTGCGGGCGCAGTTGCTGTTCGAAGATGTGCTCGAACTCGATCCCGGCAACGCCGATGCGCTGCACTTCCTCGGGCTGACCGGCGATCGCGCGCGCGACCTCGGCTTTGCGCTGGAATATTTCGAGCGCTCGATCGAAGCGCGTCCCCGCGACGCGGTATTCCACAACAATCTCGGCAGCGTCCTGGTCAAGGCCGGGCGTACCGAAGAGGCGGCCAGGTGCTTCCGCAAGGCCCTGGAAATCGACCCGGGCCTGAACATCGCCCGCATCAACCTGATATTCGCGATGGTATTGCTCGAGGGCGTGACACCGGAGGAAGTCTATGCCGAGCATGTCGCCTGGGCGAAAATCCATGCCGACCCGCTGCTGCAGCAGGCTGCGCCGCACGGCAATTCGCGCGACCCGGAACGGCGTCTGCGCATCGGTTATGTTTCCGCCGATTTCCGCCAGCATGCGCTGAGCTATTTCATCGAGCCGGCGCTGGCGCAGCACGCCGATCATTGGCAGGAAGTGTTCGATCTGGACGATGCGCAGCTCGCGCGGCAGATACGCAGCGACGGCATCGACATCCTGGTCGACCTGTCCGGTCACCTGCGCGGCAACCGCCTGCTGGCGTTCGCGCGCAAGCCCGCACCGCTGCAGATGACCTATCTCGCCTATCCCAATACCACCGGCATGCGCGCGATGGACTACCGCCTCAGCGATGCGGTGTGCGATCCCCCGGGGATGACCGAAGGCTACTACAGCGAGACGCTGCTGCGCCTGCCGCGCTGCATGTGGTGTTATCAGCCCCGGGCGGAAATGCCGGCCGTGGTGCCGCCGCCGGCGCAGACGAACGGCGCCGTGAGCTTCGCCTCCATGAACGGAGCGGACAAGATCACGGCGGGAATGCTGGCGCTGTGGGCGCGCATACTGTGCGAGATTCCGGCATCGCGCATGGTGTTCACCACGGTGCCGGAGCAGGGGCGCGCGCGCATACGCGATGCACTCACCCGGGCCGGGGTCGCGGATATGCGCATCACCATGCACGATCGCCTGCCCACCGGCGAGTTCTGGGCGCTCTACGCCGGCATTGATATCCTGCTCGACACCTTTCCCATGAACGGGGGCACCACCACCTGCGAAGCGCTGTGGCTGGGCGTGCCGGTGGTCAGCCGCAGCGGCAAGGTGTTCCAGTCGCGCGCCGGCCTCAGCATCCTCGGCAGCGTCGGGCTGGGCGAACTGGTCGCGGACAACGACGAGGACTATGTGCGCATCGCGGTCGGACTCGCGCGCGACGGCGCGCGCCTCGCCGCCCTGCGCGCGGGCCTGCGCGAGCGCATGCGCGCATCGCCGCTGACCGACGCCCGCGCCTATGCGCGCGCGCTGGAGGCGACCTACCGCCGCATATGGCGCGATTGGTGCAGCCGTCCGCCGCGGTGAGCGCGCTGGGCGTCAGGTGCTCCGGCCGATGCTAGCGCGCATGCTCGCGGGACTGCTGCCGGCGCGCGCAGAATCCGCCGATGCCTGCTACCGCCGCGCCACGGCGGCGCGCGAGCGCGGCGACTGGGCCGCGGCCGTGGACGGGTACCGGCGCACGCTCGCCGCCCGGCCCGACCATGCCGAGGCGCACAACGATTGCGGCGTGGCCTTGTGCGCGCTCAGGGATTTCGACGGCGCGCGCGCGGCCTATGCGCGCGCGCTCGAGCTGCGCGGCGATTTTGTCGAAGCGCGGGTAAACCTGGGCCAGCTGCTGCAGGCCGAATATCACGACTACCGCGAGGCCGCCGCGCAGTTTCGCGCAGCGCTGGCGCTCGATCCCGCGCTGGGCCTGGCGCGCAACAGTCTCGCGGTGGCGCTGTACGAGCGCGGATTGCCCGCTGAGGCCATCGCCTGCCTGCGCGAGGCATTGCAGCGCGCGCCGCAGGATGCGCAGGCGCATCAGTACATGCTGTTCATGTCCAACGCGCTGGCGCAGCGCGATGCGGATGACTGGTTCGCCGAACACCGGTCCTGGGGGCAGCGCCACGCCGACCCGTTGCCGCGGTTCGCCCATGCGCCGGCCGGCGCCGCGCGCCGCCTGCGCATTGGCTATGTGTCGGCCGATCTGCGCGAGCACGCGACTGCGGGTTTCATCCGCCCGATACTCGCCGGCCACGACCGCGACAAATTCGACATCAGCTGCTACAGCAGCGCCGAGGCGAGCGACGCGCAGACGCAGGCGATGCAGCGCCACGGGCACCGCTGGTGCAGCATCGCCGGCCTCGACGATGCGCAGGCGGCGCAGCGCATCCGCGACGATGCGATCGACATCCTGGTCGACCTGTCCGGGCACACGCGCGGCGGGCGGCCCGGCGTGTTCGCGCGCAAACCGGCGCCGCTGCAGATCGCCTACCTCGGTTATCTCAACACCAGCGGCATCGCTGCGATGGACTACCGCATTACCGACGCCATCGCCGATCCGCCGGGCGCGAGCGAGCGGCTGCACACGGAGACCCTGCTGCGCCTGCCGCAGACGCTGTGGTGCTGGCAGCCGCCCGAGGATGCGCCGGAGCCGGCCGCTCTGCCTGCGCAGCGCCGGGGCTACCTGACTTTCGGCTCGTTCAACCATATCGCCAAGCTCAACGACGCGGTGCTGGCGCTGTGGGCCGAGCTGCTGCGCCGGCTGCCCGATGCGCAGCTGCAGCTCATGGCCATGCCCGACGGGGACAGCGCCGCGCGCATCCGCCGCGCACTGCAACAGCATGGCATCGCCGCCGCGCGCGTGCGCACGCTGCCGCGCCTGGCGCGCGAACAATACTGGCAGCAATTCGGCGAAATCGATATCGCGCTCGATCCGTTTCCGTATACCGGCGGCGCCACCAGCTGCGAGTCGCTGTGGATGGGCGTGCCGGTGGTGACGCTCGCCGGCGATTTCGGTTTTGCGCGCTCGGGCGCGACCATCCTCGCCAATGCCGGCCTCGCAGATCTGGTGGCGGCAGATGCGGCGCAGTACCTTCACATAGCAGAGCGGCTCGCGCGCGACCTGCCGGCGCTGGCCGCACTGCGCGCCGGCATGCGCACGCGCCTTGCGCGTTCGCCCCTGCTCGACGCCGGACGCTTTGTCGCGGCGCTGGAGCAATGCTACCGCGGGGCCTGGCGCGGCGCCGCCGACGGGACGCGGTCGTGCTGAAGCATCTGCTGCGAACGCTCAGGCGGCCGGCCGTGCGCAGGCAGGCGGACGAATCCGAGTATCCCGTCGATGCCGCCGAAATCCATCGCCGCGCCGGCCGACTGGCGCGCGCGTGCGAGCTGTGCGAACGCGCGCTGGCGCTGCGGCCGGACGACGGCCGCGCCTGGCAGGTGCGCGGCACCGCCCTGGAGGAGCTCGGCTTGCTCGAAGAGGCGACGCAATGCCTGCGCCAGGAACTGCGCCTGCGGCCGGACGATGTCAACGCCCATTCGAACCTCCTGCACATGCTCAACCGTTCCGGCCAGCTGCCGCCCGCGGCGGTGACGGCGGAGCACGTCGAATGGGCCAAATGCCATGCCGACCGGCTTACGCCTGCGCGCGCTGAATTCAGCAACTCCGCCGACCCGGAGCGCGTACTGCGCATCGGCTACGTCTCGGCCGATTTCCGCCGCCACGCGGCCGCCTGTTTCATCGAGCCGGTGCTGCGCGAGCACCGGCGCGAACGCTTCGAGGTCTATTGCTATTCCAACTGGGACAAGCCGGACGCGGTGAGCGCGCGGCTGCGCGCATATTGCGCCCACTGGCGCGACATCGCCGGCGTCGACGACGATGCTGCGGCGCAGATGGTGCGTGATGACCGCATCGACATACTCGTCGACCTGTCCGGCCACACCCACGGCAACCGCCTGCTGCTGTTCGCGCGCAAACCGGCGCCGCTGCAGGCCGGCTACATGGGCTATCTGGGCACCAGTGGCATGGCGGCGATGGATCTGCACATCAGCGATGCGCAGATCGATCCGCCGGGCGCGGCCGAGCCGCTGTACCGCGAGCGCCTGCTGCGCCTGCCGCATGGTGTTGTCTGTTATCAGCCGAGCGCGGACGCGCCCGCGGTCAATGCGCTGCCGGCGCTGCAGCAGGGGCACGTGACCTTCGGCTCGTTCAACAATTTCCTCAAGATCACCGATGCGACCAAGCGCGCCTGGGCGCGCCTGCTTGCGCGCCTGCCCGAAGCGCGGCTGCGCATGGTCGGCGTCTGGGCCGGCGAAGCCTGCGACCGCATGCTGGAAATATTCGAAACCGAGGGCGTGTACGCCGACCGCATCGACGTCGCCGGGCGCCTGCCCTACGCCGCTTACCTGGAACAATACCGGCACGCCGACATCGCGCTCGATCCGCATCCGTACAACGGCGGAACCACGACGCTGGAGAGCCTGTGGATGGGCTTGCCGGTGGTCACGCTTGCGGGAAGCCCGGGCTTTCCGCGCTGCGCCGCCAGCCATCTGCACAACCTAGGCCTGGACGATCTGATCGCGAATTCATGGGATGAATACATCGATATCGCCGCGCGCCTCGCCGCCGATGTGCCGCGCCTGGCGGCGCTGCGCAGCGGTTTGCGCGCACGCATGCGCGATTCGGCGCTGCTCGATGCGGCCGGGTTCACCGCAGCGCTGGAGTCGCTCTATCGCCAGGCCTGGCGCGAATGGTGCGCCGGCGCGGCGCAGGCGGCGCAGACATGCTGAAGAGCCTGCTCGCCGGATTGCTGCGCCGGGACGCGCCGCCGCCCGCCGCTGCCGATCCGGCGCAGGAAATCCGGCAGGCGGTCAGGCTGCTGCAGCTGCATGACGAAGCCGGCGCAGCGCGACTGTGCGAGCGGCTGGTCGAGCGCGATCCGCGTCTGGTAAAGGCGTGGGAGCTGCTCGGCGTGGCCGCGCTCAACCTGGGCGAGTATCCGCTCGCGGCGGAGCGTTTCGAGCGCGTGCTCGCGCTGAGCGGCGATGAGGCGCAGGCACTGGCCAATGCGGCCGAGGCGAACCGGCGCGCCGAGCGCAGCGGCCGCGCGCTGGAACTGATCGAGCGCGCGCTCGCGCTCAGGCCCGATTCCGCCGCGTTCCTGCACGTGCGCGTGCTTGCGCTCGAATCCTGCTGGCGCGTCGACGAAGCGCTGGCGGCCTGCCGCGAGGCGCTCGCGCTGCACCCGGATTTCGCCAAGCTGCACACCAGCTATTTCACGCTGCTGTATCGTTCCGGCGCCGATCCGCAGGAGATCCTGGACGCGCACCGGCGCTGGGCCGCGCGCTTCGCCGCCGCGCCCGCAGGCGCACTGCCGCATCGCAATGCGCCCGAGCCCGGACGGCGCCTGCGCATCGGCTATGTATCGGGCGATTTCCGCCGGCATGCGGTCAGCCATTTCGTGCTGCCCCTGCTCGAACATCACGGCGCGGCGCAGTTCGAGGTGTATTGCTATTCGAACACGCCGAAGACCGACGACATCACGCGCCGCTGCGAAAGCCTGGCGGCGCAGTGGCGCGACATCATTTCCATCGATGACGCGGCGGCGGCCGAGCTGGTGCGCAGCGACGGCATCGACCTCCTGATCGATCTGTCCGGCCACACCTCCGGCAACCGGCTCGGGCTGTTTGCCGCCAAGCCGGCACCGATACAGCTCACCTATCTCGGCTATCCGGCGACCACGGGCATGGTGCAGATGGACTATCGCCTGACCGACCGCCGCGCCGATCCGCCCGGCGCGAGCGAGGCGCGCTACGTCGAGCGCCTGTTGCGCCTGCCGCACAGCCTGTGGTGTTTCGCGCCGCCGCCGCAGATGCCCGAGATCGGGCCTCTGCCTGCAGCCGCTGCCGGGCAGCTCACCTTCGGTTCGCTCAATTCCGTGTACAAGCTCACGCCGCAATTGCTGGCCCTGTGGTCGCGCCTGCTGGCCGCGCTGCCCGGAGCGAAGCTGCTGCTCGCCACCGTTGCGGAGGGCGAGCCGCGCGCGCGCATCGCGCGCGAGTTCGCGGCGAACGGCATCGATGCCGCGCGGCTGGAATTCCACGGCTTCCTGCCCTGGGACGAATTCTGGGCACTGCACCAGCGCATCGATATCGCGCTCGATACCTGGCCCTGCAATGGCGGCGCGACCAGCTGCGAGAGCCTGTGGCTGGGCACGCCGCTGATCAGCCGCGCGGGCGACGCCTTTCTCGCGCGCGCCGGACTGAGCATCCTTAGCACCATCGGCCTGGGCGAACTGGTGGCGCAGGACGAGGACGAATACCTGCGCCTCGCGCTCGATCTGGCGCGCGATCTGCCGCGGCTGGCGCAGCTGCGCGCCGGACTGCGCCAGCGCATGCGCGCCTCGCCGCTGCTGGACGCGGCCGCATTCACGCGCGACCTGGAACAGCTGTACCGCGCGGCATGGACACAGTGGTGCGAACGTCAGAGTGGCACGCCGGGCGAAGCATGCTGAAGAGCCTGGTGCAGACGCTGCTGCGCAGCGCCGGCGGCGGCAACGCCGCCGGCGCGCAGGACGAGCGCCTGCAGCTTTGCATCGTGCGTGCGGCCGAGCATGCAGCCGCGGGCGAGCACGCCGCAGCGGTGGACTATTACCGCCAGACGCTTGAGCTGCAGCCGGACAATCCGCGGCTGTGGTGCAACTACGGCGCCGAACTCAGCGAAACCGGGCGCGGCGCCGAGGCCGAGGACGCCTACCGCCATGCACTGGAACTCGACCCTGCGCTGGCGCAGGCCTGGTACAACCTCGGGCAGCTGCAGCAGGAGCGCGGCGGCGAGGACGAAGCCGAGCGCTGCTACCGCGCGGCGCTCGCGCTGCCCGATGCGGCGACGGATGCGGAGTTGCGCCAACTCGCGCACAGCAATCTCGGCCTGCTGCTGCAGAGGCAGGGCAGGCTGGCCGAGGCGGTGCAGCTGTACCGCGGCGCGCTCGCGGCGGATCCGGCTGACGCGAGCCTGCGCAGCAATCTGCTGTTCCTGCTGACGGCGATGGCCGACGCCGACGCGGAGACGGTGCTGCAGGAGCACCGCGAATGGGGCCGCCTGCAGGCGCAGGCCCACGCGGCGCATGCGAACGCAGCCGAGCCGGAGCGGCGCCTGCGCATCGGCTATGTCTCGGCTGATTTCTACGCCCACCCGCTCGCGTTCCATCTGTGGCCGCTGCTGGAGCGGCGCGACCGCGCGCGCACCGAGGTGCTGTGCTATTACAACGGCGCGACGCAGGACCGCATGACCGGGCGCCTGCGCGCCTGCGCCGACGGCTGGCGCGACATCCGCCGCCTCGGCGACGCCGACGCCGATGCGCTCATGCGCGCCGACGGCATCGACATCCTGGTGGACCTGTCCGGGCATACCGCAGGCAACCGCCTGACGCTGTTCGCGCGCAAGCCGGCGCCGGTGCAGCTGACCTTCCTCGGCTACGCCAACACCACCGGCCTGGACAGCATGGATTACCGCATCACCGACGCCTACGCCGATCCGCCGGGCGCGGAGTCGCGCTATGTCGAGACGCTGCTGCGCATGCCGCACAGCCTGTGGTGCTACGAACCCCAGTGTGCGCCCGCGCCGGACCTTGCGCCGCCGCTGCTGGAGAACGGGCACGCGACCTTCGCCTCCTTCAACGGCGCCTACAAGCTCAACCAAAGGCTGATCGAAACCTGGGCGGCGATTCTGCATGCCGTGCCCGGCTCGCGCCTGCTGCTGGTGAGCGT
>JAAOZY010000297.1 GCA_012274205.1 Betaproteobacteria bacterium | reverse complement strand
CCTTGACGGCGTCATCGCGCACCGGCTCGGGCAGGCCTTTGCCGAATACCGAGATGGAACTGGAGAAGACGAAGCGCTTGAGGCCGGCAGCGATGCCGGCATCGAGCAGATACTGGGTCGACAGAAAATTGACCTCCCAGGCGCGCCGGGGATCGGCCTCGCACGGTCCGGCGAGCCAGGACACAAGATGGATCACCGCATCGGGACGCTCGCTCAGGACCAGCTTGTACACGCTGTCCGGACGCGAGACGTCCAGCGGACTCCAGACCAGCTGCTCCGATGAGATTGCATACTTGGGCACGAGCAGATCGGTTGCCACCACCGAATAGCCTTTGTCTGCCAGTGCGGGGACCAGATAGCGTCCGATGAACCCCCCCGCCCCAGTAACGAGAACTTTCATGCTGCCTGTTCCTTCCAGAAATTTTTCACGCAGTGCCACATCACTGCAGTGTCGTCGGCGCCATAGCCCTGCGCGCAGGAAGCCTTGTTGAGGAAATCGATGGTTCGGCCGAGGATCAGCGGCGCCCCGGCTGCCTCGGCCATTTCCACGCCGAGGCGCACATCCTTGCACAGCAGGGACACGGTAAACGTGGGGTCGGTGTAGCGCTCCTCGCTTACCCTGCTCCCAAGCTCCCGGAACAGATTGCTTACCGTGCCCGCCTGGCTTGCGGTGATGATCTCGTACAGCTTGGCCGGCGCAATCCCGACCTTTTCCGCGACCGCCATCATTTCGGCCGTCATGCTGTTGATCGCCCCGAACATGAGCTGATTGAGCAGCTTCACCTTGTGCCCGGAACCGGGGCCGCCCATGTGCACGACATGAGCGGCGATGAAATCCAGCAATGCCCTGACTTCCTCCAGGGCTGCTGCATCCCCGCCCACCGGAAGTGCCCACTTGCCCACGCTGGCCGGCCGTCCGAGCACCGGCGCGTCGATATAGCGCACACCCGCAGCCCTGGCGGCGGACTCCATGGCAGCGGTGTTTTGCGGCGAACTGGTGCACATGTCGATGATGATCGCACCGGCAGGCAGGACGGACAGAAGCCCCTGCTCCGCGCACACGCACTCGGCTATTTCCACCGGCCCGGGCAGGAACAGGATGATCCAGTCGGACCTTCCTGCGAGTTCTGCCAGGCTTGCGCACATGCTGATGCCCGCCGCCGCGCCCTTCTCGACGCATGCCGGGGATACATCGTAGCCGCTGACTTTGACGCCGTTTGCCACAAACTTTGCGGCCACGGTCCGTCCCATGGTGCCGGTGCCGACTATGCCTACGCGTTTCACAATGTTCTCCTAGGAGCAGCACCCTGCGAGCCTGCTGCAATGAAGGCAGGGTTGGTCATTTGCGCTTCAGATGCACTGCGGCGCCGCCTGAATAGCACTCCGGCGTGCAAAGAACATTGGCCTTGGATCCCACATAGCGGGCGGCAAGTTTCATGGCCTCGTCGAAGGTGGCCACCGGAATGTAGCCCATGCCGCGGGCGTAGACGGGCTTCTGCGCCCCGACCATGATGACCGCCTGGGTGCGTTGTCCCAGAACGGCGCCGCCGCTGAGCATCGACATCGCATGGAACGGATGGTAAGTATTGAAATTGGAGTAGGCGAAGCGATACTCGAAGTTCAGGGTGATCGCCTCGGCATCGGCGGAATGCAGGAAGTCCGTCAGATTCTGATATTTTTGCAGGGCGTCGTAGGTTTCCCGGTACGAAGGAAACCATTTGTCGTTGAACCAGCCGTCGCAGACGCCCGCGACGATCACGACGCCATCCGGGCGCAGACACGGCCAGCAGCGCGAGAACTGCCCGCCTATGGCCAGGCTTGCCAGAATGGGATTAGTGCCCATGCCGGGGCCGTAGTGGAACGTGCGCGGCATGCCCAGCACCAGGATATCGGCCGGGTCGCTCATATCCACCGGGATGGTGGTGCGGCGCTCGGCCAGGGGCCAGGTGGCCGCTTCGACCGCGGGAATCGTCCCGGCCTGCACGTCGAGGACTTCACCGAATTGCCCGAGCACCGCATCAACGGCAAAGACCTTTTTCCCCATCCCTTTTTGCATCGCCTCGGCGATGGACTTGAACTGATGGCGCATGTGCTGGTGCTGCGAGCCGCCGAGCCAGTCGTCGCGGTGCATGGTCGTGGGATTATGGTGGGATGCGATGGATTGCCAGCCGGAAAAGCCGGTGACCAGCATCTTGGAGCCGCCGCTGAATCCGCCGTAAGGATTGCCCGAGCAGTGCCCGATCAGAACGACAAGATCGGAATCCACCAGCAGGCGGTTGCACTGGATGCGGTTGCCCATGGCGTCCTTGCCGAAATCCTTCAGATCGGCCGCGTCGCCGTCGTGATTGATCAGCCGTCCCGGGTAGAACTGATCGACGATTTCCTTGCCCAGGTACCAGTAGAATTCTTCAAGGGTGTTTTGCCGATGCAGGCCGACACCGCATAACAGCGTGATGTTCTCCAGCCGGCAACCGCCGGCCAGCAATTCCTCGAGTACGGCCTTGATCGCGATGCGGCGGTGTGCCTTGGGATGGGCTCCGCCCTTCACGCGATCCGGAAATCCGATTATCACCTTCTTCTCCGGCCCGGCCATGGTGCTCAGTGGCGGCGTATCCAGCGGCTTTTTCAGGGCTTTCTTCGTCAGCTCGACGGAATCGCCCAAGGGAGCAGGATCGGTGTAAGTCTTTCCATAACGGATCACAGTTGCGTGATCCGGCAGCTCTACGCGCATTTTGGTATCGCCGTAATCTAAGAGTACGTCTTGCATTTGAATTCCTTCCAAGTAATCGGACTAAGACAAGTTTCAGATCAGCCAAGAATAATCCGTGCCCCGCAGACGGCAGGCGCCCGCAGCGGCAATGATCCACGCCAGCATCAGGGCATCAAGATCGGGAGCATCGGGCAGCCTCGCAGCGCAGCGCGCGATAGGCAGGAGTCCCATCCGGGAGATCGCGCGCCTCACGGCTTGAGATCCATTTCGAAGTGAATGTAGTCGCCGCGATAGGTAACTTCGCCCAGATACAGCACCGTGCCGTCCGGCGCGCTGCACACGCGGCGCACCTCGGCCACCGGCCCGTTGACGGCGATATTGAGATGGCCGGCAATTTCGACGTCGGCGGTGGAGATGGCGAGCGTCTGCCTGGCGCGGGCGATCTTCACCTTGGGCAGATCGAGCAGCACCGGCACCACCGTCTCGCGCCGGAAGCGCCGCGGCGCCATGCGGAATATGCGCTCGTCGAGATAAATCGAGATCACGCAGTAGGGCTCGTCGTTGCGCGAGTGCACCCGGCGCAGGAAATGATAGCGTGGTGCCGGCTTGCCGTCCGCGGCCCGCAGGACCGGCGTCGCGGCATAGTCTTCGATCAGCGTGAGCTTGGGCTTGTCGCCGCGATACACTTCAGCCAGTTCGCGCAACGACGTCTCAAGGCGCAGCCAGCGGTCCTGCGCCGGCCGCCCGGTAACGAATGTTCCGCGCCCCTGCTGCGGCGAAAGCAGGCCGTCGCGCGCCAGCAGGTTCACCGCCTGGCGCACCGTGACGCGCGCCACTTCGAACTCGCGCACGAGCTCCTCCAGCGTCGGCAGTTGTTCCCCCTGCGCCCAGACCCCGCGCGCGATGCGCTGGCGCAGCAGGTCGGCGAGCTGCGCGTAGCGCGGAACCGGACTGTCGCGAAACAGGCGATGCATGGTCGATTCAGTCTGACGCACAACGCCGCCGCCGGCCCGAGGACCCGCCGGGACCAGGTTGGCGGGCGCGCGCCCGCCGAAACCGCGCCGAGGATGGGCTCACCGCACGCGTCCGACCAGACCCGGCGCCGTTCAAGTCTTGACTGTATCGAGGTAAGGCTTGGTTTCGAAGTACTTCGACGCCGGCGTCGCGTTCTGGATGCCGCCGAAACCGACGTAGAAGTCGGTTACCCGCTGCAGCCACTTGGTGACCGTGCCGTCGGCGTACATCTTGCGCCACTCGCCCGACGTGAACATCTTCTGCGCCTTGTACTGCACCTTCAGGTCGGAGAGCGGAACCTGCTTGTAATATTCCTTCTGCAGGGTCTCGAGCGCCGCGTCCGGATTTTTGATGATGTAGTCATTGGCGTCGACCCAGCCGCGGATGATGCGCGGAAGAACATCGTAGTTCTTGTCGTAGTAGTCCGCGGTTGTCGCCCAGCCGCCGACGATCGCCGCCTCCGGATAATACTTGGAGGCATCGACGAGCATCTTCGCGCCCGGAACCTTGTCGCGCACGATGATGTTGAACGGAACCCACAGCGCCACCGCCGGCACTGCGCCGGAAATGAACGACGTTACGGCCTCGGACATGCGCTGGTTGACGATCTGGACGTCCTTCGATGGGTCGATGCCGTTGGCGCGCAGCGCATTGTCGAGGAACACGTGCGCGGTCGTGCCGGTCGTGGTGGAGATCTTCTTGCCCTTGAGGTCGGCGAAACTCTTCACCCCCAGGTCCTCGCGCACCCAAAGTTGCGCGGTGGCGAACTCGACGTCGTTGATCAGGAAGGCCTTGCCCTGGCCGCGCGCGGGAAAATTGGACAACACCGCGCCGGTGGCGAGCATGTCGATGCTGCCCCCGATCATCGCCTGGAAGATCTCGAGGCCGGTGGTGAACTGCACCAGGTCGAGGTCGAGGCCTTCCTTGGCGAAACTGCCGCGATGCATGCCGGTCCAGATCTGGCCGTCCACCGCCAGCGTATGCAGATAGCCGACCTTCACTTTTTTGCGCGCCTGGGCGATCGCCGGTGCGCCGATTACCGACAGTCCGATCGCGGTGCCGGTTGTTTGTATGAATTTTCTCCGATTCATGCTCATGCTTGCCTCCTTGTTGGTTAGTCAGACATGCGGGTCGTTTGCCGCACCTGCGCGGCGTACTCCTTCATCACGAGCTCGCGTACGCGGGACCGCAGCTCGCCGTACTCCGGCCTCTCGTGGAGCGAGTCCTCGCGCGGGTATTCGAAAGGCACATCGATGATCTCGCGGATGCGCGTCGGCCGCGCGGTCATGACGATGATGCGCTTGGACAGATACACCGCCTCTTCCACCGAGTGCGTGATCAGCATCACCGTTTTGCTCTCTGCCTGCAGCACCTCGAGCAGCAGGTCCTGCATGGCGCTGCGCGTCTGCGCATCCAGCGCCCCGAACGGCTCGTCCATCAGCAGGAACTCCGGGTTCACCGCATAGGCGCGCGCAATCGCCAGGCGCTGCCTCATTCCGCCCGAGAGCATCTTCGGCCAGGCGTCGGCAAAATCGGCCAGCCCCATTTGCTGCATGTAGCGCCGGCAGATCTCTTCGCGATCTCTCTCGGGTATCCGGCTCGCGCGCAGGTTCAGGCCGAAGGCAATGTTCTGCTTCACCGTCAGCCACGGGAATACCCCGTACTCCTGGAAAATCACGCCCCGGTCCGGACCTGGTCCCGCAATCGG
>JAAOZY010000296.1 GCA_012274205.1 Betaproteobacteria bacterium | reverse complement strand
TTTGATCCAGAAAGGCGCGCAGCTACAATTCCGCGAATGGTGGCCGGGCGTCGGCACGAGCAAGGGCGTGTTCGACCTGCCGGTGCCCGTAGGCACCGACATTGTCACGCCGCAAGCGCTGCTCATCCCGCCGATTGGTTTCGATCTGGGCGGTTACCGGCTGGGATACGGCGGCGGCTACTTCGACCGCACGCTCGCCGCGCTGGCAGCGCAGCCGCTCAAGATCGGCGTCGCGTTCGAACTGTCCAGAATGCCCTCGATCCAGCCGCAGCCGCACGACATTCCCATGGACTTCATCGTGACGGAAAAAGGCATTCATATCGTCGGCCCGGCGGGCCTGGAATTGGCCACGGACCGGACCAAGGTTGCGGCGCTGGCGAAAGCGATCGCCGCCGGACGCAATTGGGATAGCTCCGGCGGCAGACCCCAGGCCAGCGGGCCAGACGGCGGCGACGTCCTGTTCCCGGCGCAGAGCAGTTTTTCGCGCTGTTATGCCCGCGCGGTCGAGCCCGGCGATGACGAGACCTGAGCAGCCGGCGCGTCCCTCCGCGGCGTACGTCCGGACGCATCGATGCACCGCTCCACGGCAGCTGGGGAAGCGCGCTTGACAATACATCACGGCATGATATATTGATTCAATCGCATTCCGGCCGCCAGGCATGCGATGCCGGCTTGCCGGCTTGATGAATCTGGACCCCCGCCCGGTCCGCAACACCGCCGGAGACTGCCATGAGCCCGCTGCAAATGCCGAAAATGATTCTGTCGTTCCATGAAGGCTGGGACGACCTGATCCGAGTGCATCCGTCCATAGCACGCATGTTCGCGCTCCTGGTTTTTCCGTTTTCGCTCCTGCCTGCGGCAATGATCTATTACGCCGGCGGCCATTACGGCGACGTCTTCTCCCCCGGCGTGTCCGCGCAGCAGTGGCATGTCGCCGCCGCGGTATTTTTCCTCGCAGAGCTGCTGACCGTCCCGGCGATGGCCTGGATCATGCACCTTGCCTGCCGCGCCAACGACATCCCGGCCGGCTATCACGAGTGCTTCACGCTCGCCGCGATCGCACCGATCCCGATGTGGATATCGTCGCTGGTGCTGTTCGTGCCGAACCTCGCCGTCTGCATGCTCGTGGGCGCCGCGGGTCTGGCCTGCTCGCTCGCAATCACCTATCGCGGCATGTACGCCCTGTTTCGCATGCATGAAGACCTGCGCGCGATGCAGATGGCGATCGTCGTCACCGGTGCCGGATTGCTCGCCTGGCTGGTGCTGATGCAGATCGTGCTGATGCACTGATGCCGCGGCGCCGCGCGCGGCGCTTGTCACAGCGGGAGAATTGGGCGACGATGCGGGGCAATTTGCTGCTACCTGCTCCGCTGGATGCCACGTGACGAAAACCGACGCCCGCCCCCTGAACAAACGCGATTTCGAGACGCTCGCCGATTTTCGCTATCAGATCCGCAAGTTCGTCAGATTCAGCGAGCAGCTTGCCCTGCGGCATGGACTCAAACCGCAGCAGTATCTGCTGCTGCTGCAGATACGCGGCTATCCCGGCCGCGACTGGGCTACCGTCGGCGAACTCGCGGAGCGCTTGCAGGCCCACCATCATGGCGTCGTTGCACTGATCTCGCGCTGCGAAACGCTGGGCCTGGTCCAACGCCGACGTTCCGCGGAGGACCGGCGGCAGATCGAAGTTCGCGTGCTGGAAAAAGGCGACAAGCTGCTCAACAAGCTGGCGCGCCTGCACCGGGCCGAGCTGGTCTCGCTGCAGGGCCGCTTCGTCGTGCCCACCCTGCGCAATTTCCAGCAGCGCTGAACGACCCTGGCGCGACCCTGGGTTCATCCGTCGCGCGCGCCGACCCGCCCGCTTGCCTCAGGCGACGCGCAGGCGTTTCCACGGTTGGAGCAGAAGCAGTATGGCCCCCTCCCTTTACTATCCATGCAGTCTGTGACATAATATGTATATGGGTTACTTCTTTCATTTGCAGCCCAGGATGCCCTCATGCGCCTGACCACCTTCTCCGACTACAGCCTGCGCGTGCTGATCTACCTCGGCGTGCACGACGAAGAGATCGCCACGGTGCAGCAGATCGCCGACGCCTACGGCATTTCGGCCAACCATCTGATGAAAGTCGTGCATTACCTCGCGCAAGGCGGCTACATCGAGACTGCGCGCGGCAAGGGCGGCGGCATGCGCCTCGGGCTGGCACCGGAAAAGATAAACGTCGGCGAACTCGTGCGCGGCACCGAGGACAACCGCAAGCTGGTCGAGTGCTTCGACCGCGACAATTCCGACTGCCGCATCGAAGCTGCCTGCGTGCTGCGCGGCATGCTCGGCCGCGCGCTCGAGGCATTCTTCGCTTCGCTCGACGCCTACACCCTGGCCGACCTGATCGCGCCCAAGGCGCGGCTAGCCAATATGCTGGCGCTGCCGCAGCGGCGCGCCGGCTGAAATGCGCCGGCCCTGCATCGACGCACGCTCATGAGTACAGCCAAGACTGCTTTTCCCGGATTCAGCGCGCCCGCGGCCGGCTTCGAGGCGCCGCTGGAAATGCTTTCGGCCTGCCACGGCCGCGTCGAGCGCCAGTGCGATACGCTGCTGCGGCTGGTGCCGCACCTAGCGGCGCACGGGCCGGATGCGGCGGCGCGCGAGGCGGCGCAGAACGTGATGCGCTATTTCGACACCTCGGCCAGGCACCACCACGCCGACGAAGAGGAAGACCTGTTCCCGGCGCTGCTGCAGGCGGCGCCTGCAGCGGAACTTGCGGCTCTGCGCGAACTCATCGCCGCATTGCAGGCGCAGCACCGCGAGCTGGAGCAGGCCTGGGGCGAAGTGCGCCGGCAGCTCGAAGCCATTCGCGGCGCAAGCCGGCGCGAACTGGATGCCGCCGCGCTCGAACGTCTGGTCGGGCTCTACCGCAGCCACATCGCACGTGAAGAGGCGGAGATGCTGCCGCTCGCAGCGCGCATCCTCGGGCCGGCGCAGCTCGACGGCGTCGGCAGCGCAATGCGCGCGCGGCGCGGCATCAAGGATATTTAGCCATGCCGGAAGTCGTCGAATTCACCACCGACAAGCGCTTCGTGCGCCGCGCGCGCGAGCTGACCATCATCAGGGCGATGCTGCGACTGTACTGCCGCGGCCACGATCATTGCGGCCGTGCGCCGCTGTGCGCGGATTGCGCCGAGCTGCTCGACTATGCCACGCGCCGGCTGGAGCGCTGTGTCTTCGGCGACGCCAAGCCGACCTGCACCAACTGCACCGTGCATTGCTACAGCGCGGAAAAGCGCGAGCAGATCCGGCAGGTGATGAAATGGTCGGGCCCGCGCATGCCGCTGCGCCACCCGATACTCAGCCTCTATCACCTGTTCGACGGGCACCGGCCGGCGCCCAGGCTGCCGCCGAAGCCGGCGAAACGCACCGAATAGGCGCGACTCAGCCGGCTTTGCGATGGAACTGCGGGTATAGCTTCGCCACCACGTCCCCGTCGGTAGCCCAGGCCTTGCAGCCGTCGACGAAATGCGGCCGCTCGGTTTGGAAGTCGGGGTCGGGCGCGGGCGCCGGCTGGCCGTCTTCGGGCCAGCTGCCCAGCGTCTGGAACGCCACGGTCGCCATCGGGAACAACAGCTCGCGCATGTGCGTGCAGCCCTTGACGCCGCCCACGCACTCCTGCACCGCGCGCCGCCAGCCGGCGCCTATGGTCTTGCCGATCAGACCCGTGAACGCCGGCAGCGCCTCCCTGCACGGTCCATACGGGTGCGACACCATGCCGGTCTGGATATCGCGCACCACCATGTCGTTGTCCACGGTAAGCCGTATCACCATGTCGTGCACGTGCTCGCCGGGCTCGCGCACGCCGCGGAAGGGCTCGCGGTAGCGGAAGGTCTTGGTATCGATGATGCGCGCCTCGATGTCCCACATTCCATCCTCGCGCTCATAACCCTCGCAGACGATGGTCCGCGTGTGCCGGTGGCGGCGCGGGGCCGGTGGCGGCAGCTCGGTATTCGCTTTCATGATCTCTGTTTGCATGCTGGTCTCTGTTTATCTTGGTGCAATGCCCCGGAAAAGGCCGTCATCAGCCGACCGTGCGTATATCGCCCTCTTGCGTCACCACGCCGTAGACTGACTTTCGCAATTCGGTGAGCTGGTCACGCGCCTGCGCGGCTTTTTCGAATTCCAGGTTGCGCGCATGGTCGAGCATCTGCTTCTCCAGGCGCTTGATCTCGCGCGCCAGCTGCTTCTCGCTCATGTGCTCGTAGCGCGCCTGGTCCTGCGCCGCCTTCAGCTCGAACTGCATCTGGTCGCGGTCGTAGTAACCCTCGATGATGTCCTTGATGCGCTTGGTGATGCCCACCGGCGTGATGCCGCGCTCGGCGTTGTAGGCAATCTGCTTGGCGCGCCTGCGCTCGGTTTCGCCGATCGCGCGCTTCATGGAATCGGTAATGCGGTCGGCGTAGAGAATGGCGGCGCCGTTGAGATGGCGCGCGGCGCGGCCCATGGTCTGGATCAGCGAGCGCTCCGAGCGCAGGAAACCTTCCTTGTCCGCGTCGAGGATCGCCACCAGCGATACCTCGGGCAGATCCAGTCCTTCGCGCAGCAGGTTGATGCCGACGAGCACGTCGAACTTGCCCAGGCGCAGGTCGCGGATGATCTCCACCCGCTCCACCGTCTCGATCTCCGAGTGCAGGTAGCGCACCTTGATGCCGTGCTCACCCAGATATTCAGTCAGGTCCTCGGACATCTTCTTGGTCAGGGTGGTCACCAGCACGCGCTCCTTCTCGGCCACGCGCAGGCTGATTTCCGACAGCAGGTCATCGACCTGGGTCGTGGCCGGTCGCACTTCGACCGATGGATCGATCAGGCCGGTCGGTCGCACCACCTGCTCCACTACCTGCCCGGAATGGGTGCGCTCGTATTCGGCCGGCGTCGCGGAGACGAAAAACGTCTGCTTCATCATGCCTTCGAATTCGTCGAAGCGCAGCGGCCGGTTGTCCAGCGCGGAGGGCAGGCGGAAACCGTAATCGACCAGGTTCTCCTTGCGCGAACGGTCGCCCTTGTACATGCCCCCGATCTGCCCGATGGTGACGTGGCTCTCGTCGATGATCATGAGCGCGTCGCGCGGCAGGTAATCGATCAGCGTCGGCGGCGGCTCGCCCGCCTTGCGCCCGGACAGGTGGCGCGAGTAGTTCTCGATGCCCTTGCAAAAGCCCATTTCGTTGAGCATTTCGAGGTCGAAGCGGGTGCGCTGCTCGATGCGCTGCGCCTCCACCAGCTTGTTGGTGCTGACAAAGTGGGCGCTGCGCTCGCGCAGTTCGATCTTGATCGCCTCGATCGCGCGCAGCGTGGTCTCGCGCGGCGTGACGTAGTGGCTGGAAGGATAGACGGTGAAGCGCGGCACGCGCTGCTGTACCCGGCCGGTGAGCGGGTCGAAGATCGCCAGGCTCTCGACCACGTCCTCGTCGAGGCTGATGCGCACCGCGGTCTCGGAGTGCTCCGCCGGAAATACGTCGAGCACGTCGCCGCGCACGCGGAAAGTACCCCGCGCAAACTCGAACTCGTTGCGCTGGTACTGCATCGCCGTCAGGCGCGCGATGATGTCGCGCTGCGACAGTTTCTCGCGCTCGCGCAGGTGCAGGATCATGCCGTGGTAGTCGACCGGATCGCCGATGCCGTAG